>JAFUUT010000184.1 GCA_017477685.1 bacterium
CTACAACTTCTTCAATTTCAGTTTTATTTATGGAGCGTCCAAGCTGATTTGTCTTATTACATAATTTTATGCCCGTTTCTGCGGCAAGACGTTCAGAAGCTTTACGAGATAGCAGCCCAAACCTGGATGTAATTTTTGTAATTGCAAATCCGATTGCACTCATATTATATTTCCTTGAAATCCCATATAAATATATAAAATAAATTACTTATAAATAATTGACAAATTATAAAAATATATAAATTAAAATTTACAAAAAATATTTTATAATAAACGAGGCTCACAAATATGTGAGCCTCGTTTGTTATTATTCATATTATTATTCTGCGATAGTAGGAGTTTCTTCCACTATTTCGATTTCCTTATCCTTTTTTGATGCTCTTTTTCGTGCCTTATCAAAAGAAATCTTACCGTCATTTAGAGTAACTTTTATAGTATCTCCCGGAGCATATTTGCCTGAAAGAATTTCTTCCGCAAGACTGTCTTCCATTTTTCTTTGAATTAGTCGTCTTAACGGTCTTGCGCCATAAGCTTCCGAATATCCGTTTTCTGCCAGATAGTCTTTAACCTCATCTGTTACATCAACATTGATTTCTTTTTCGGCAAGACGTTTAAACAAGTCTTTAAGCATCAAATCAACGATTTGTCTGATTTCAGGTTTAGACAAATGTGCAAATACAATTGTTTCATCAATACGGTTCAAGAATTCAGGTCTGAATGCTTTTTTCATTTCTTCAGAAACAGTATCTTTAAGTTTTTCGTATTTGTCTTTTGCCTCATCATCAGCGGTAGAGAAACCAAGTTTTGCTTTATTAGCAATCATACTTGCACCTACGTTTGATGTCATGATAATTACAGTATTTTTGAAGCTTATATGACGACCTTTTGAATCAGTTAAACGTCCGTCATCCAAAATTTGAAGCATTATATTGAATACGTCAGGATGAGCTTTTTCTATTTCGTCAAAAAGAACAACAGAATACGGTTTCTTTCTGACAAGTTCTGTCATATGACCGCCGTCATCATATCCGACATACCCCGGAGGAGAACCGATAAGTTTTGCTGTTGAATGTTTTTCCATAAACTCAGACATATCAACTCTTATCATGTTATCTTCAGAACCAAACATAGCCTCAGCAAGAGCCTTTGCAAGTTCAGTTTTACCGACACCTGTAGGACCGCAGAAGATAAAGCTTCCTATTGGTCTGTTTGGAGCCTTCAAACCTACTCTTGCACGTCTTATTGCTTTTGAAATCGCAACAATGGCATCATGCTGGCCGATTACACGTTCATGAAGTATATTTTCTAACTTCATTAATCTTTCACTTTCGCCCTCGGTCAATTTTGTAACAGGAACACCTGTCATCATTGCAATAACCTGAGCTATATCTTCAGCAACAACTGTCGGTTTATTCAATTCATGCTCATCTCTCCATTGAGCGGAAACATCACGAATCTTATCCCTCAAATCTGCTTCATCATCCCTGAGCTGAGATGCTGTTTCAAATTCTTGATTTCGTATAGCTTCTTCTTTTTGTTTTATTAAATCTTTTAGTTGTTTTTCAAGCTCTTTTGCCTCAGGACAAAGAGTTGAAGCTTTCAATCTGACTTTTGAACTAGCTTCATCGATAACATCAATTGCCTTATCAGGCAAGAATCTGTCATTGATATATTTGCTTGAAAGTTTTACAGCAGCAACAATTGCATCATCAGAAATATTTAATCTGTGATGTTCTTCATATTTAGGTTTTAACCCTCTTATAATTTCAATAGATTCTTCTTCTGTCGGTTCATCAATTTGAACAGGTTGGAAACGACGTTCCAGAGCAGAATCTTTTTCAATATAACGTCTGTATTCATCTGAAGTAGTTGC
>JAFUUT010000185.1 GCA_017477685.1 bacterium
CAATGTTTTGGGTAGCTTGTTTGACGCCGAAGAAATCAAAAAGAAATTAGGTTTGGGTCAAAAACCATCAACAACAACACATGTTGACGTTGTTGGAGATGCATACAGAATGCGCGAAGCTGATCTAGCTGAAAAAAGGTTAAGAGAAATGAACGCAGCATTTGAAGCTCGTGAAGCTGCAGCTGCTACTGCAAATGGTGCGGAGCAAACTGCAAAAGAAATTGCACAATATGAAAAGAAAGTTGCAAAGGATCAACCTAAAGGACGTTTATTATTAAATGAAACTCCTCAAGGCGGATTTACTCCGAAACCGAAAGCTCCATCAGGTGCCAATGTACCTGCAGTAACTCCACAAGGCGGAGGTAGTCTTCCTGCAATAACAGGTGGTGGAGGTTCAGTTCCTCCTGTAAATCCACAAGGCGGAGGTAGTCTTCCTGCTGTTATAGAAGAAGGCGGGCGCACACTTCCAAAACCAACACCGGTACCAAAACCACCGGTAGAGGATGTACCTTTTGAAGAAATCAAAAAACCTGGTTTCTGGGGCAAAGTTGGCGATTTCTTCAAAGGTGTCGGTCAGAAAATTAAAAATCTCCCTTGGGGCAAAATTGCAAAAGGTGCCGCAATTGCCGCAGTAGTTATCGGTGCAGGAGTATTTTTATACAATCTATTCAAAAAAGATGATAAAAAACAAGATGCAAATCTAAATGATCAAGTTACAAATGAACCACAAGCTCCGGCAGCGCCAGCAGAGCCTGAAAAACCGGCAGAAACGGAAGAACCTGCAGCTCCGGCTGACCCTGAAGATCCGGCAGCACCTGCTGCTCCTGTAGCTCCGGCAGATCCTGAAGAACCGGCTGAACCGGAAGAACCAACAGCTCCTGCAGCTCCAACTGAACCGGAAGAACCTGCAGCTCCTGCAGCACCGGCTGAACCTGAAGAACCAGCTCAACCGGCTGAAGATGAAAATGTATACACAGTAGTCAAAGGTGATAATGTTTGGAATATCGCAAAAGCACATTTAATCAAACTTCACGAAGGAGAAGACGGATACAAACCAACTAATGCGGAAATCAGAAAACATACGGACGAATTATTAGAATACAACAACTTACATTATGAACCGGATAATTATGTAGTAATCATCAGACCGGGTGACAAAATCAAATTAACACCAGACGCATAGTGAAGTCCGAATTATATAAACAAAGAGCCTGATCAAGAAATTGAACAGGCTCTTTCATATTGCAAGGTTTATAATTTTTTTGTATAAATAAGGTTATGAACGGTTCAGCTTTAGCAATATTAATATTATTTCTTTTGCTGAGGATTTTTTCCAATCCCTGTGCAAATATTATTCAGAAAAAATTATCCCAAAACAACTCTGCGCTTTTGATAAATCTGTATTCATATTTGTTTTTGAGTATTTTTTGTTTATTGCCCGCTTTGGGTTTTAATTGGGGACAGTATGAGTTTAGTTATTGGTTTTATGTTGCATTGTCAGGTCTATTATGCACTTTAAGTTCAATATGTCTTATTAAAGCGCTGGAATATGGCGAAATGTCTATTCTGGGGCCTATAAATTCTTATAAATGCATTATCGGTTTGATTTTTGGGATAATATTTTTAAAAGAAATTCCTGATATTTTGGGTTTGTTGGGGATGATAACCATTATCTTCGGAAGCTGGTTTGTATTTGATACCACAAAAGAGGGGTTTAGTTTAGCTTTATTTAAAAGAAAAGATATTGTTCTCCGGTTCTTGGCATTGTTCTTTTCAGGAACTGAGGCTGTTGTTTTGAAAAAAATTATAATTCTGTCTTCTCCGATGGAGTCTTTTATTTTGTGGTGTTTTTCGGGTTGTATAACAACATTTATTATAATGCTGTTATTAGGACGTAAATTGTCTGTTTTGTCAGGCAAAGTCTTGAAAGGCTGTCTTGGAGTGGCAATTTGTCTTGGGGTAATGCAGTTGTCCACAAATTATGTTTTTCAAAAGATGAATGTCGGTTTTGCGCTGGCTTTGTTCCAGCTTTCAAGTATCGTAGCAATTGTTATGGGGTATAAAATGTTTGGAGAAAAACAATTGACAAAAAAAATCTTAGGAACGGTTATTATGATTACAGGGAGTTGTTTGATTTTGTTATAATCTAAGGGCAAAGATTTTCCCAATCAGGTTCGTTTTCTGTTTCTCCGGGTTCTGTAATGTGTTCATTATTTTCGAGCATAACCATTAGCGATAATTTTAACTGCCTTTTGTAATTCTCTCGAGCCTTTTCTATTGTTTTGGCGCAAAACGTAAAACTCGGAATCTCCTTTATCTCAATATAAAAATAAGGATTCCCTTCGAAGTCCAAATCTTGACCTTCGATTAGTGTCCAATTCAAATTTAAATAGTAATCTAAATCTTTTTCCATGTGAAATTAGTTTTCTAATGAAGAATTGCTCAAAAGTTGAGTTATCATCAAACCCTCTCCGCCGACTACATCTGCCTTTTGCCCGTCAATATACAAATATACAGGAATTGAAGTGTTTTGTTTTACTGTTTTGATAAGCTGATATAGTCTTTTATACAAACTATCCGCTCCTCCTCCGTTCACGAAAGAAGAATTGAGATTTATTATAATTTTGTTTGATTGCTCGGTAATATTTATGACCTGAGAATACGGCGGGATCTCTGTGTATACTCCGCGTTCTTTTTCTGCTTGCTTTGGCCCGTTTATTAAAGAATACACTGCAAAACGAATTTTTGAACCGTCAACTTCCTTATTATATTCTCTTTTTACGGCTTTGTATACTTCTTCATTGTGGTCATTTTTACCTATAAAGAATATATTTACAAACTCTTTTACTTTTACTTCTTCGGTTTGTTCCTGCTCAGGTTGTGCAGGTTCTTCTTCAACTGAGCGTTGAGATACTTCAATATCATTTGGCTTGATTTCAGGTTTTGGCATAAACACGTTGAATGCTATTATGCCTAAAACGACAAGCATACAAAATCCGATAATTATTAAAAGTAATTTTTGATTTCTGTTCATATAATATTCCTTTAATCTTTAGGTACGACTACTATGCCGTCAGTTACAATAATATTATTTTTTATTGAGATATTTTTAATATAAATTTTTGCATTTTTATTATCAAAAATATTTATTGAAAAATCAAGCGGATTTAAATAATTCATAATGAAATCTATTTTTTTTAGGTCAAAATTGAATGAATTTGAAGAAAGTCTGGTATTTTCAAAATCAATTTTGCCGTCTTTTACATTCAAATCGGCAGAGATTTCAATCTTTTTAGGTTCTCTTACAAACGGTATGGTAACATTTATTGTGTAATAGAATTTGTTACCGCGAATTGATGCTGCGGTGGATGAAACTTTTATGCCCGCAAAACTTAATCTGTTCAAATCATTAACAATCTTACCGTATTTTTCGGTTTTCATCGTATTGTTTATATCATCTGCGGACATTTCAAGTTCAAACGACATCGGGAAATCTTCTTTGAATGTCAAATTGCCTTTTTTGTCGTATTGAATATAATTGAAGTCGCATAAAGATTTTAATTCTACGGAAGAAAGATAAATCCCGTCAATATTTATATTCTTACCGCTCATAGAAAGGGACTTGAATATACCTTTACTAAGATCTTTTGCACTGTATGAATCAATATCCACTTTTAAATTCTTATCGCCTTGTACACTTTTTAAAATAGCTTTTTTTAGTACACTTTCAGAAATTTGAGTTTTTGCAAAATTCAAACCTGTTATGCTGCTAAAAAATGAACTGAATTTGTTGCTCATATCATAAGGCTCAACACAAGTATACTCACATTCCGCGCCAAAACTTACAGGAGCTGTGAATAACATTAATCCCAACAATAAAATTAATTTTTTCATAATACCTCGAACACTTTCTTTACGACAATTTTGTCTTCTGTAACCATTCCTATAGCATGTATTTTATCACCACAAACTAAAAATACAATCTCTTTTCTGTCCCTCGCCCTTTGTAAAGGGAGAGGGGTAGGGTGAGGGTTGTTTATACTCATTCCATGAGAAATTTTTTCCTTTTCAATATCATTTAATTGATATTGCCCGATAGGAACAACATCTAACGGGTTAATTAAATTCTTTTCAATATCTTGAATTGATTTTATGTCTTCTAAGTTGAGGGATTTTTCAATATTAAACAAACCTGCTTTTGTCCGTTTTAGGGCAATCAAATGCCCGCCGCAATTTAATTTTTGTCCAATATCGTATGCTATTGAACGGATATATGTTCCTTTTGAACACTCAACAAGAATTTGTGCAGTTTGTTTGTCGTTATCAAAAGACACAAGTTCTATTTTTTTTATACAAACTTTTCTTGGTTTAATCTCAACTTCTTTTCCTTCTCTTGCGTATTCGTAGAGCTTTTTACCTTTAACTTTTATAGCTGAATATATCGGAGGAAATTGTTCAATTTCCCCTTCAAAATCTTTTAAAATATTTTCGACGTCGTTTTGTGTAATTTTTTTGTCAAAAGTTTGAGTAATGTCGCCCTCAAGATCATATGTATCTGTATTTGCCCCGAATTGAACAGTGGCAATATATTCTTTGTCGTCCGGCAAATATTCGATAAGTTTTGTTGCTTTACCGATGCATATGGGCAAAACTCCTGTTGCAAACGGGTCCAGAGTTCCTGTATGCCCGATTTGTTTGATATGGGTTATCCTTCGCAAAACAGCGACAACATCAAATGATGTCATTGAATGAGGTTTGTTTATGTTGATAAACCCAAACAATTACTTAATTTCCCCTCTGGAAATTTTGTTCAAAATCTCTACAACTTTTGAAGATTCTTCTAAACCGTTGGTATAAACGAATTTTAATTCCGGAGTCAAGCGAAGACGAAGAACTTTACCTACATTGTAACGGATTTTCGGGGTAGATTTTTCGATAACTTCTTTTGTTGTTTCTATATCTTCCGGTGAACCTAAGACACTATATATGACTTTTGCAAAAGAGTTGTCGTGCGAAACTTCTACATCCACAATAGATACAACCCCTTTTAGTCCTCTGATTTCTTTTCTTAAAATCTCAGAGATATCTCGCATCAATTCTTTTCTAACTCGTTCGTTTCTTAGTGTCATAATTTTCTACTCCGTTACTGATAAAATTATATCATAAATAGTGGGAAATATAAAATTTAATAGCTAAATTGTGTGTAAAATTATGTAAATAATATATATACTCTTTATATTCACGAATTGCACTCAATAGGGTTTAGCGTTAGAATATGAGGAACATCAGATTAAGGAAGGGAAATATATGAGAATAAATCCGATTTCAAATACCACATTTAACGGAATACTAAGGGTCAAGGTATATGATGATAACCCGATAGAAAACACATACAGATACAGATCAATTGATACAGATGATATTGTAGATATAAATGAAAATAAGATAATAACTTCAAATGGTGATGTTTATATTTCATCCAAACCAAATCACTACTTGATGACCGCTTATGATATAGCCCGTAAAAAGGAATCCGAAACAGAGCATTGTAGAAACGGGATATTTGAAAAGGTTTATAAACCTGAAATGTCAAGGACTTTAGCCATGCTCAACTACCTGCTGGAACACAATATTGCAACAGAAGATGTTTTGTTGAGAAAATTCGGGAAAATAGCCGTAGAACATTTGAAGGTTCCTATGTTTACAAAAACCACGTACATTGGAGAGGAAGGTAAAAAAGGATACAAAGTTGCGGGTGATGGAATAAAAGAATATCTTAGTGATTTATTCGGGGAAGATAAATAAAATTTTCTTTAATATTAAAAAGGTGCAAGAATAAAAATTCTCGCACCTTTTTAGTGATTTTTTTTAATTGTTATTTGGCAAGCGGTGCAATAATCAAACCTAATATGAACAGTAATAACTGTAATACCGACAATAAAGCGATTGCTGTAGGTATAAGAGAGAATATTATCCCAATAACTGCATACGCCATGTTTGTGGATTTAAGATTTTTTGTTGCTTTCTCTATATCTTGAGGAACAACATTGGTTTTTGTATATTCTTCGGTATTTTCATTAGAAATTGCTTCTGCACGTTCTCCGTATTTTTTGCATAACAGAGTTCTAACTTCCAAATCCAGTTCGCGGGTCGCCTTTAGAGAGAATGATAGAGGCAGAACTTCTATATTCCCGTCTTTTTTGGTAATTGCAAACAGGTCTTCTTCAATCTGTTCTACTTTTTCTACTTCATGGTCATCTATTTTAAATAACAATACATCTTGTTTTTTAGTTTTTTCTTTCAACATCAATGTACCGATTGTAGTTATAAGTGTTCTGTCATTTGATTTTAGGGCTGATATACCTCTGTATATTGCAAAAGCAAACATACATACATATATTATGTTTGCTAAAATCTCAGGTATATAATTGCTTATATAAGCCATTGCAATCCCGCCTATAATCATAATTTGTGAGAAAAATAAACTGAACGCCACAAATGCGTTTTGTTTCAATGATATTTTCTTTTCCATTTCAACCTCCAAATTCTACAACTTTAACATTTTATCAAAATTTGTATGCAAAATACTATCATTCAAATAGTTTATTTACCTTCAACAGAAAAAATGATAATTTGATAAAAAGGAGAAAAATATGCAAGAGTATTCAAAAGAACTTATGGAGTTTATAAAAAATTATAAAGTTAAGTACCGTCAGTATTGCGCACCTACATTACGCAGGTACGAAACAAAAAGGATAATAATGCTGGTATCATCCATTTTGGTCGGAATTGCTCTTATTCTTGCAGGGTGTTTTGTTTTGTATGCAAGTTATCCTGATATCGGAAAAGGTGATGCAAAAGTCGCAGGTTTTCTTATAATTGCAGGATTCTGCTCCTATTGTATTTTCAAAAAGTTATTTGAAGACGGTATAAAAGACGAGATTATGGGGGAAATGATTGATTGCTTCGGTGATTTTCATTGGAGTCAGTTTTATCAGGGTGATCCGTACGCGTTTGTAAAAGCAGGACTGTTCCCGAATTTTTCCTCAAAAACGTATGACGATGTTTTTAAATGCAAATACAAAGATGTAAATGTGGATATTGTAGAAGGTGAATATACTCAAGATGGCGGAAATCGTGATGTTACCGTATTCGATGGTGTTGTTATAAAACTTGATATGAACAAAGATTTTAACGGTCATACGGTTTTGTGTACCAAAACCAAATTTGCAAAATCACCGCTCAAGGCTTTAGAGCAAACTCAATTAGAGGATGTGGAATTCAACAAAATGTATAATGTTTATACTGATGACAAGGTTGAAGCCCGTTATATTTTGACAACTGTATTTATGGAGAAATTGAAAAATATAAAAGTCGCATTCAAGTGTAAATATTTACGTTGTGCTTTTTATAAAAAGAATTTATATATTGCTCTTTCAACAAATCAAGATCTGTTTTCTGTCGGAAGCCTTATAAAACCTGTTGCAGATGAATAACAGTTCAATGAATTGTGTGAACAATTTGTTTCTATACTTGCGCTTGTGGATATATTGAAACTGGATACAAAAGTTATTTTATAATAATTGTAAAAATTAATTATTGATATTACAAAATGTAAAACTTTTGTCGTTATATAGCAAATAATATTTTTACGTCTTTTAGTATATATGCAGATATATACCAAAAGAAAATGAAAAGTCGTACGAATTTATTATATAGGAGGCAATATGCGAATTAATCCGATTTCATTTACACCATTTAACGGAACATTAGATATTTATGTTAAAGACTCTAAAACCTCTTCAGGTAAACCATATACCTACAGTGTCAGACCATTGGATACAAATGATATTTTAGAAATAAGCAAATCTGAAATAATGACATCGGACGGTCATCGCTATGTAGGGTTGTCAAATCCTGAACTAAAGTCTACCCCTCAACGCATGGGTTTATTCGATGCTTTTGTTGCTGCAAATGAATATGATTTCAGTTCTGCATCATATAACGGCGACGTATTTGAAGATGTTTCTATTCCGAAGTTTGAAAACTAAATATATGTAGAATACATATATTTAGATCAAATCATATTAATAATTATCTCCGGTTAGAAGTATAATATGTATTGGCATATGTGCCCCTGTGGTTGATGGCATTACGTAAAGATGTGATATGCTGTTCTTTTGTTGTCCCTCCTGATACAGTTCCCATTGCAAGAACCATATGATGAGGGGTCAACTTGTCAAAATAATCTTCATTCCAATTCCCAAGTACGATTTGTGCAAAATCAGGATCAAGAC
>JAFUUT010000186.1 GCA_017477685.1 bacterium
ATTTAAACAAAGCGAATAAAAAAATTTTATAGAACTTTCGTTAGTTATTTTGATAATTTTTTCAGCAGTTTGAAAACGCCGTTTGGTATTCCTGAAACTATTACCATACCAATAATTATCGCCGTTAATACTTTTAGTGCTGTAAATCCTGTTTCAAACGCTTTGGAAAAATTGTCCGAAATTATATAGTAAATTGTCTGATAAATTCCGACACCGGGTACTAACGGCAGCAGTCCGCTGATTCTAAATACGGTTACGGGGCATTTCTTAATAACGGCAAAACATCTTGAAAGAAACGTTGTTACCATTGCAGCGCAAAAATTGGAATTAAAAACCGAGAAACTACAATACCATGATAGATAGACATTTGTAGTCCAACCGGCTGCTCCAACAATTCCGCCTGTAAAAAAATACTTTTTGGGTACGCCAAATAGTATGTCAAAGGCTATAGTTCCAAAAAAGCCCGAAATCGCTTGAAACCAAAGGGTTTGTGTTATCATATCATAGTTTTGTATCATATTTCCAAACTTGTAAAAAATTTACTAAAAACAAGTAGTGCAACAGCAACACCCATAGCGATTCCGAAAAACACAACGCAAGCATCTACGAGTCTTGTTGTCCCTGCTAAATAATCTTCTCCTACAATATCCCTTATTCCGATTGTGAATGCAACGCCGGGGACAAGAGAAATTACTGCGCCTATTATTGTGTGTCCGAGGCTAACACCAAACCCGTTTTTAACGGCAAGTATGCAGATAGAAGCCGCAAGAAATGAGCCTGCCATGTTTCCAAGCAATTTTGACATGTGCGGAATGCTGACTTTAAGCGCAAAAATCCACAAAACAAGTCCTGCAAATGCAGAAACCAAACACTCTTGAAGTCCTCCGCCGAAAATTGAGCAGAAAAAACCGCTACCGATTCCAGAGGATATTGTTTGAACAAGTTTGCTTTCGGCGGGTAGTTTGTCTATTTTTTCTAATTCGTTTGACGCACTTTCCAAGGTGTGTTTGCCTTGTTCAATATCTCTTGATAGTTGATTTACGAGTACAACTTTGTCTAATCGAGAGCCTCTTAAAGGAATATATTTAACATCGGCAAATTGTTCTGAAAGCGATGAGGTGTTTTTTTTCTTGATTTTTTTGGCTTTTCCTGTCGTGAAAATTCCATTGCTTAAAATAAAATAATTGCCTGTATCAACGCCGAAATGTTTTGCTATTCGGTTCATTGTTTCTTCCACTCTTGATATTTCTGCGCCATTCTCCAAAAGGATATAGCCGGCTTTTGTCGCAACTTCCAAGGCATCAGAAATATGAGGCGTTTTTTCAGTTTGTTTCATAACAAAAAAGCAGCCTGCTCTTCTCTAAGAAATAGCAGGCTGCCACAACAACTTTAAATTTTAAGAATTTGAGAAAGTGGGAGTAACAGGATTCGAACCTATGACCCTCTGCTTGTAAGGCAGATGCTCTGAACCAACTGAGCTATACTCCCTATAATTCATTAACA
>JAFUUT010000187.1 GCA_017477685.1 bacterium
GCTTACCTTAAAATCCAATTATCAAGAATATAACCAAAAACGCTCTACCTTTAACGCAAGCGGGAATGTACGCATCTGGTATCAGGATTACTATGCTGCAGGTCCAAAAGTTACCCTATACCCCGGTGCCGGAACAACAAAACCTAATGAAGCATATTTTATCGGACGTTCAAGTATAACTCAAGGAGTAAGAACAATTTATGCCGATAAAATCAAAATGGTAATGAAACCAAAGAGTTTTGATGCGCAAGGCAATACAAGAACAGTAATCAAAAATATCGGTTCAGGTTCAGATGATAACATGACTTTGGGACTATAAGGCAGAACTATGGAAAACAGAATTGATAAAGCTATAGAATGTTTTAAAAATAAAGATTGGAATGGCGCAATCGATTTATTCACCGCAGAACTTGAAACAGATCCGTCTAATGCTGAAGTATATAACAACTTGGGTTTGTGTTATGCAAATTTGGGCAACGATGAAAAAGCGGAAAAAAATTACTTAAGAAGTATTGAATTAAATCCTCAAATTGCACAAACATATATAAATCTTGTTGATATTTATTACAAGCAAAAACGATATGCGGAAGGAATTAATATTCTATCTTATGCAATTGATATGCTGCCTGATGATTTAGTATTCAGACATTACCTTGCAAGATTTTATATGGAAGATGCCAAACGCGATTTAGCTATTGATGAACTTGAATATATTTTAGACAAACAACCGGATAATTATGACGCTTATTATGATTTAGGCAGAGTTTATTTTGAACTCGGGAATTACGATTGTGCTATAGAAAATTTTGAAAATATCTTGGAATACAAAGACGAAAATGAATGGATATATTATTATCTTGGAGAATCTTATCAAGCAAATGATGAAATTGATAAAGCTTTATCAAACTTCTTAAAATCAATCGCAAGGAATAATAAATTTGCACTTCCTTATAAAAAAGCTGCTATCCTGTTTATGGCGCGCGGAGACAATGAGGACGCAATAGAATATTTTGAAGATTATCTGAATATGGATATTCCCGACGAAGAAAAAAAGAATATCAATAAACTTATTGACAGGATAAAAGAAAAAATTTAAACTTTTCCCTCTCCCTGTACAAGGGAAAGGGGTGTGGTAAGGGTTTATGAAAGAAAAATACTGGATAGCATTTTCATCTATAGAACAACTTGACAGCCGGTTTATAAAACGACTGTATGATTACTTTGGCGACATTGAAAAAGCTTTTAATTGTAATCTTAAAGAACTTGAAGATATAGACGGATTAAGCGTTAAAAAAGCAGAACACTTTATTAAATTAAGGGACAAGGTAGATATTGATAAAGCTTTTGCTCTTGTAGAAACTAAAGGAATAAATTTTTTAACACTTGAGGATGCAAAATATCCGTATATGCTGAAAAATATTGAAAATCCTCCGGCTGTTTTATATTACAAAGGCAAATTATTTGAATGTAATTTAGAAAAGACATTAGCCGTTGTAGGTTCAAGACGTGCAAGTTCAAATTCAAGAGATAATCTGAGAAAAATCATATCGGGACTGGCAAATACAGATATATGTATAGTCTCGGGGCTTGCATCCGGTATTGATTCTGTTGCACATACTGCTGCAATTGAAAACAACTTGAAAACTATCGGCGTAATTGCAAGCGGATTTGATTATATCTATCCGACTCAGAATAAAACCTTATATGAAAATATTGAAAACGGATATGGTGCAATTGTAAGTGAATATTATCCGACATTTGAACCTATCAAATTCAGATTTCCTCAGAGAAACAGAATTGTATCAGGTTTGTCATACGGGACACTGGTTGCCGAAGCATCTATAAAAAGCGGAGCTTTAATAACCGCAAATCTGACACTTGAACAAGGGAGAGAACTTATGTGCATGCCGGGGGAAATATCCAATCCGAACACCGAAGGCATCTATAAACTTTTGAAAAACGGTGCCGCAATGGTAACTCAAAGTTCCGATATTTTAGATACATTAGGCTGGGAAATTAAACCGGAAACTCAAACCCAACTTACACTTCCTACACTTACACCTGATGAAGAATTAATTTTTAGCAACTTACAAATAGAGACTAAGGGGGTTGATGAATTATTACAACTTACCGGACTAAGCCTTGATAATTTACTCATGAACTTGACAACAATGGAGCTTAAAGGCATAATAAAACAAGATAACGGCGACAGATACAAAGCGCTGTAAAAGTTATCATAACAGTTTAGGATAAGAAGGATAAGATGGCACAAGCTGCAAAGAAAGAAAAAGCATTAGTTATAGTCGAATCTCCGGCTAAATCAAAAACAATTAAAAAAATTCTTGGAGATTCATATCAGATAGAAGCAAGTTTCGGACATATAAGAAATCTTCCGACAAAAGATCCTGCAACAGAGAATCTTGGTTTTGACGTTAATAATAATTTTGAACCGAAATTTGAAATTATCCCCGGTAAAGCACAAGTCGTAAGAAAACTAAATGACCTTGCAAAAAAATCCGACACCATTTATCTTGCATCCGACCCCGACCGCGAAGGAGAGGCAATAGCTTGGCATGTACGCCAAATTTTAAAAGTTCCGGATGAAAAAATTCGCAGAATTGTATTTAACGAAATAACCCCAAAAGCAGTAAAATATTCTGTTGAAAATCCCCGCGATATAGATATGGATATGGTAAAAGCACAGCAAACACGCCAAATTTTGGATAAACTTGTAGGCTACAAGCTTTCACCTGTTCTATGGAAAGAAATGGGTAACAGAAAACTCTCCGCAGGACGTGTACAATCTGTTGCACTTCGTATGATTTGTGAAAGAGAAGAAGAAATTGAAGCCTTCAAACCTCAAGAATATTGGTCAATTCACACACTCCTTGATAAAGAAGGCAAGCAGTTTGAAGCTGAGCTTTCAAAAATTAAAGGCAAATCATTAGAAAAAACAATTAAAAATCAAGAAGAAGCACTAAAAATTGTCGATTACCTTTCTAACCCGTCAACAGAATATGAAGTTTCAAAGGTTACAAAGAAAACAATAAAACGTAAGCCAACCGCACCTTTCATTACTTCTACAATGCAAAGAGCAGCAAGTTCAAAACTCGGTTTCGGAGTTTCTAAAACAATGCAGGTTGCTCAAAAACTCTATGAAGGTATTGAAATTGATGGTGCACCGGTTGGTTTGATTACTTATATGAGAACCGACTCCGTTCGTGTATCTGAAGATGCACAAAATATGGCGCATGATTATATTTTGGAAAATTACGGAGAAAAATACTATCCAAAAGAAGCAAATATATATGCAAAAGGCAAACAAAATGTTCAGGATGCACACGAAGCAATTCGTCCTTCATATCCTGAAAGAACACCTGAGAGTATAAAAAAATATTTAGATAATGATCAATACAAACTTTATAAACTAATATGGGAAAAATTTATGTCTTCCCAAATGGCACCTGCTGAAATCGCAAATAAATCAATCGAAATTGAATCCGGAGATTATACCCTGAAAGCAGGCACAAGCAAAGTTATGTTTGACGGCTTTTTGACTTTATACAATGATGATGAGGAAGAAGAAGGCAATGATGCAGATGCAAAAATCCCTGATTTAGAAAAAGGTGATAAAGTTGCCTGCAAAAAAGTTGAACCAAAACAACATTTCACACAACCGCCGCCGAGATACAATGAAGCATCACTTGTAAAAGCATTGGAAGAATACGGAATTGGCAGACCATCAACATATGCAACCATCATCACAGTTATTCAAACCCGCAAATATGTTGAAAAAATAAATAAAGCACTGCATCCGACATTACTCGGACGTGCCGTTTCAAAACAACTTGTTGCGGAATTTTCAGACATTATGGACTACAAGTTTACCGCAGGAATGGAAGCAAAACTTGATGAAATCGCTGATAAAAAAGTGGAATGGATAAAAGTTCTCAATGATTTTTATGCACCGTTTATGAACGAAGTAAACAAAGTTATGCAAACAGCCCACAAAATTACTGTTTCTACAAACGTAAAATGTCCTAATTGCGGAAAACCAATGGTTCTAAGAACAAGCAAAAGCGGTTCTCAATTTTTGGGCTGCAGCGGCTATCCTGATTGCAAAACAGCAATGTCTTTGAATGTTCTTCAAGAAGGAGGGCTGGACGAAGACGAAAACGGAGAAAATCAAGAGGAAAAATGCGAAGAAAAATGTCCGCAATGCGGTTCTGATATGAAATTTAAAATCGGACCTTACGGTAAATACTTAGAATGCACCTCTCCTGATTGCGGGCATAGAAAACCTTACAGAAAAACAACCGGCGTAACTTGCCCAAAATGCGGCAAAGGAGAAATTATTGAACGCAAATCAAAAAGAGGCACGGTATTTTTTGGGTGCGATCAATATCCTCAATGCAATTTTGTCCTTTGGAACGAACCAACAGGCGAAAAATGTCCGGAATGCGGCTCTTTGTTAGTAAAAAAAGTCCTAAAAAGCGGTGAAACCATAACATGCTCAAACATAAAATGCCACTATAAAAAAGAGGGATAAACATTCTTGTTATCCTAAAATTGTTTGTAGGATCTCCCGCAAATCAAACAACAATCTTAATCTGTCAAAGATAAAAATAAGAGGTTAATAAAATGGCTATCAATAAAGAATTATATGAACGCTACAAAGCAATGAAGGCAGCAAAGGGGGCAAATGTTGTTACTGGGAATTATGCAAATTCCGGCAGCAATTCTGCTTCCGGCGGGTTTAAAGCTCTTTCTTCAACATCATCTGCTCAAGGCTCTACGTCATATTCTTCCTCGGTACAAACTGCTCCTTTGCCGCAAACACCGCAAGACTCGACTTCCCAAAGCTGGAACAGCACTCAAAATTTAAATACCAGTTCTCAATTACCGCAAACATCAAGCGTTGAATCATATTCTTCATCATCCGCTTCATATCAGCCGAATGAAGAAGTAAAATCCAATTATAGTTCGCAATTTGTCGGGATGAATGAAAATATACAAAGTACAACAACATATACACCGGAACAGCCTGCAACTCCATATACGGGTAATATTCAAACGACTTCAGAAATATCACGCCCGAGCGTATATAAATATGCACTCATCGGTTGTCCTTTGGGGCATTCTTTATCAGAATATATACATCTTGCAGGTTTTGAAAGCCTTGGGATTAAAGCAACATACGAGCTGATTGAAACTCCGCCGGAAAAACTTGTGGATACGATTAAATACTTAAAAACAAGCGGTTATAGCGGATTTAACGTAACAATACCGCACAAATTGCCTGTTACAATGTTTTTAGATGAAATTGATTCATCTGCTAATACTGTTAATGCAATAAATACTGTAATGATTGACCCTCAAACAAAATTTTTGAAAGGTTACAATACTGATGTTGCAGGCTTTGACAGAGCAATTCCGAAAGATATTGACCTATGCGGAAAAGTTGCAGGAATCCTCGGCACAGGCGGAGCCGCACGAGCAGCAATAGCAGCACTTGCAATGCGCAGAGTAAGAGCGATGAAGCTATATACAAGAAATGTATCGAATACTATTGAGTTATTGAATTATTTACGCAAAACTTATCCTCAGATTGAATTTAATTCATTCCAAATAGATAGAATTCGTGATTTGTCTGATATTGATATTCTTGTAAATGCTACCCCTATCGGTATGGCAGGGGTCAGCGGCGGGTATTCTCCTGTAGAAGAAAATGAACTAAGAACTTTGCTGCCTGATGCTCTTGTTTATGATGTTATCTACAATCCTAAAAAAACACTGCTTATAAAACTTGCACAAAAATATCATTATAGAACGGTTACAGGGATGGATATGCTGGTTTATCAAGCAGTTGAAGCTCAAAAGATTTGGACCGGCAGAACCCCTGATTTCAAAGATATGAAGATTGCGGCTTTAGAAAATATTTAATATAACTTAACAAACCCTACTAAAGTAACAAAAATTTTTATTTATACGTTTTGAGAAGGATAAATCAATTTACACATCAAAACGAAAGGAAAAGAATGATTAACAGAGTACAATTGTCACCTAGCTTTGGGGATTTGGTAATACACCCGTCTTTAAATGAAAATCTATCTTATTATGGTACCCCTTACCTTAGAAAAATAGAAAGAGCAGGAAAAGAACTGGAAGGAACAAGACATAACCTTGAACTTAGAGGTGATGGAAGTCGGTCTATAGTAACTCCAGACGGTGACAGATTCGAAAGTTATTATGTAGGAAATTTTTATAATGAGGCTACCCCCCAAAATAAAATATTACCTATTATTGATCCTACCAATCGTAAAATATATAACATTGAATTCGACAATCACAAACAAGCATTAGCAGCATACAGTATTCTAACATCCCCAACCCTTGATGGAATAGAAAAAGATGTTGAACTGATAAAATATTTTGAAGGAAGATTTCCGACAGATAATGAAACGTTGTCCGCTCAATTACTTGACAAATATGGTGTGAAAGAATAAATATTTAATATAACTTAACAAATTTATCCAAAAAACGCAATTTTTTTGCTTCACATGTTTTATAGTTAACAACAAAGTGTGTAGTTAACTGAAAGGAATATTTATGGAAGTAGCAAAAGTATCTATGGCCAATGCAAGCAGGGTGGCGGCATTAAAAGAATGTGACGAACCTAAACAAGTTAAAACAAACTTGTTAAAACAAAATGCACCTTGTGATAGTGTAAATTTTAGTGGTAGAAGTGCAGAAATGTCTGATTCTGAAAAGAAAGAACTTATTTCTGAAGCTCGTATAAAAGCTGCAGGCTGGTCAGTATTTGGCGGAGCTTTCTCAACATTATATTATGCTCTTAGATCAGAGAAAACTGTTGCAGAAAAA
>JAFUUT010000188.1 GCA_017477685.1 bacterium
CCGTCTGGATATCATATCTATCAAGATAAGACTCAATAACTTCCGGTTTTGTTTCCAGAGGAATACCCCAGTCTTCGTCTATTTCAAGTTCATACGTCAACGCCCTTGCTCCGGCAAGTCTGACCGCATTAAAATGACACGGATGAGCATTCGAGCCTATCAACACTTTGCTGCCTACAGGAGTACAAGACAATACGGCAGCAATAATGCCGCTGGTCGACCCGTTAGTCAAAAAAGTAGTTGAATAGGTTTGATACACCGTTCTTGCCCACAACTGCGCATGGTTTAATTCTTCTTGAGGATTCTGGCAATCTGTTTCCGAGATATCCATTGTGTACATAGATTTTAGCGGCTCATACAATACTTTTTTTTGTCCATGCGACGGAGTCGTAAAAGTAGTAATATTCGTTTTTGTTTCTAATAATTTTACAAGACTCATAACAAAGTCCTACTTATTCTTAATTTCCACACTTCTTTTAGCACAAAACTGGGTTAAAACCATCTTATCTCTGCTTGAACCGTACTCAAACTGACCTGACACGGTGTATCCGCCCTCAGATCTTTTTTCTATTCTTATAGGCTTGAATACACATTCAACATTTTGAGATTCCCATATTGGAATTGTTATAGCATATGAGCCTTCTATATCTATTTTGTCATTAGTTTTAAACTTCAAACCTCCGGCAGATATATCCATAGTTGAAATGTTATAATTATTTCCTGCTAATGAGACTACACAATCATGAACATATTTTATACGGGTGTATTGACGTCTTTGAAGGAATTTATGTTTCGCCGGACTGGCAATAACAAGCGTATTACCCTTAATTTCTCTTGCAAATGAATCGAAATACAATTTGCCGTGAGGCGTTTGGGTGTAAAATTCGCAGTATGTATTCACAAGAAGACCTTCCGGTGCATAATCAAGTTCCAAATCAAAATCGCCCGCCCTGACTTCTTTTACTATACCTTTATTAGCATATTTAAAATTTTGCGGAATAATTAAAACTTCCTGACCTTCAACAACTAATTCTCTCATATTCAACCTCTCATTATTACGTAATATGAACATATTATACACTATGATAATTATAAAGTCATAATGTTAAGAAAAGAAAAGCCCTCACTAAAAATGAGGGCAGCTGAGCAATCAGAAGAGTTGAGGATTTATACATAAATAATAAGTTTTTAAAAACCTCTTTTCATTGGATAAAATGATTAATGTTAAAAAAAAATAACTAAGCAAAAAGTATAAAATTTGATTTTTTTTAAATTTATATGCTAAAATGTGTACGTGAAAAATAAGGAGTTACTATGAAAAAGATTTTATTAGGAATGGGAATTGTTTTTGGTGTAGCAGCTTTTACATTGAGTGCAAATGCAATGCCTATGTATACTGCTCCAAACGCAGGGAATAGCAGCTTTTTGCCAATGATGCAATCCCAGATGGAAAAACAAGAGACATTAGACTTTGTAAACGATTCAGAGAATTACAAAAAGAAAAGAGAAGCAAAATACAACAGTGAAAATGCTGTAAGGGAATCAAATTTCAACCCTAATTATTCTCCGAATTACGGCGGAACATACTTACATCCCGTACATCCGGTACAAATGCAATTCTCTAAAGATGCTAACGGAAACATAAAAATTCAAGGCATCCAATCTAATTCAGAAACTATTATAAATACTAAATAGGGGACGATATGATTAAACTTTTTATAAAATGGGTAATTTTCGCTCTCATAATAATGGGGACATGTTATTTACCCGGAATTAATGTTGAGAATTTCAAATATGCACTAATTATAGCGGCTGTTATAACATTGATAAACATGTTCATAAAACCGATTATCAAATTGGCGGCAATACCTATTAATCTTATGACTTTCGGATTGTTTAATCTGATAATCAATTTCGGAATATTATATGCGGTTTCATATTTTATTCCTCAGTATCATATTGATAATCTGATAAGCGGATTCATTGCCTCTCTTGTTATCGCAGTTGCCTATACAATGTTAAAAAAAGCATAAAAAAAAAGCCTTGCAAACTTGCAAGGCTTTTTAATTCTAGTTTTTTGCTGCTTCCAATTTAAATGGTCTGTTTTCTGCTTTTGGAAGGTCTGGTCTTTGTGCATCAGGTCTTTGAGATTTTGAAAAATGTTTTGGACCATAATTCCCAAAATCAGGTCTTTGTCCTTGGTGTTTGAACATACGAGGCGGCATTTGTCTTTCGATGCCTGGACGATGAAATCTCATCATCTTGCCGTGACATGGCGGGCAACTAGGTTTCAATAGAGCATGAGCTAAAAGTAACGCCATTAATGTGCCTAAAAATACAGCACCTGACAAAAAGAAAAATTTACAAACCATCTTGCAGCATTCACAATTTTTACATTCTTCTACTTTTTTTTGTTCATCAGTCATAACATGTTCTCCTTATTTTTATCTACACATATAAAACGATAGAGAACTAAAAAAGTTCATTTTTTATTTCTCTTCAACTGTTTGAACTTTAAAATCAGGATTTTGAGACATGCGCTCATTTATTTGATCAAAAGTTAACAACCCTTGTGTTGCACCAAAAACGGATACAACACCTGAAGAATTTATTGATGCCGCAATTAATGCTTTTGATATATCTAAATCAAACTTGTCTAAACCGGCACAGAATGTTGAAGCAAAAGCATCTCCTGCCCCGAGAGTTGAAGCAACATGACCTTGAAAAACAGGGCAATAGTAAAACTTTTTGCCGTCATATGCATAAGCACCATGCTTACCGTCAGTGATTACAATTACTTGATAATCAGAAACCTTCAACTTTTTGAACATTTCTTTCAAATCCGGATGAATCAACTCTTCTGAGTATTTTACATCCTTAGTATCGGGTCTTAAATTAATTCCTGTCGCCATAGAGGCTTCTTCTTTGTTCATAACAACAACATCTGCAAGCTCAAGAATCTTTTTAAGGTAATTAAAACCTTTTTTAATTCCTGTAGACCCTGCATTAAAGCATACTTTAGTATCGTTTTCCTTTGCATATTTTACAATATCATCCAAAACTTTGTTGCTATCGCCATTTAAAGGAGCGATGTACAAAAGTTTGGCATTTTTTATCGCTTCAAAATCGATTTCAGATTTCTTGATATGAGCATTTGCACCACGATGGGCGAGAACAGTTCTATCCCCTTCAAAACTGACAAGAATAATAGAAAATCCTGTCGTATCTGATTTGTCTTGAATTACGGAGCTCAATTTTACCCCCTTTGTTTTAAAGAAATCAAACAACCCTTGAGAATAAATATCATCTCCGACTTTAAAAATTGCGCAAGTGTCATAACCTAAATTATCAAAATTTACGGCAGTATTAACACCGCCTCCGCCAACCTGTGTTGAAAAACTTGTTATTTCCATTTTCGCACCATACGGATAGCTCATGTAATCGGCACTTTTATCTTTCAGACGCACAGACATTACACCTGCATCATCACATTCTACAAATACATCCATTGTTGCGCTTCCGATAGTTACAACTTCACTCATACTTCTTATCCCCGATTAAATATTCTACACTGCAATAATAACATAAACATTTGTAAAAATTTATTAAAATAATAGCAAATTATTTTTTTAGCAACATTAATAAAAATGGCAATCCATAGGAGCACTAGTATGAATATAAATAAAATCAATTGTATTAAATACAACAATTACCCCGTAAATAGCATTAAAGAAACCGAAACTACAGGCACAGTAGGAGTTCAGCAAAAACAACTCAAAGACTACCGCCCTTATTCCTATATGGATTACAATATCAATTTTGGAGCAAGACTTTTCAGAACTCCTGCAAATTTTTACGCGCAGCCATTCAACCAAAAAGGTATGCCTATAACAATGAAAAATTATCTTGAAGAAGATTATGAAGACAGACAAAATATGCCTCCGGCACAAATGATGCGGGAAGCTTTTAAAGACATTGAAAATGCAAATTCATTAGAGGAAGTAAAGAAACTGTACTCTGCTCCATATCCGGAAGAACCTCTTTTTCAAAATCTGCATGATGTAGATTATAGTAAATTTAGGACAGGAACTTTAGGCGATATATTTGCCCTGAAAGATGATAAGCACCCTCTCTTTAAAGATGGCAGCGATGATTTAGGCATGTATCTTTTAAAGAAAATATATTTAGAGTGCAAAACAATGAAAGAAATTGTTCCGGATTTCAGAAAAGATATTACTGACTATTATAAAGATGTCGCAGACATTGATTATTCAACAATAAGAAATTTCGGAATTTCTTATCCAGACAACGGTTTTTGGAAATCTCTCACTGCAACAAGAGAAGAATTTCCTTACACATATACACCGAGAAAAGATGCCAAAACAAGAAATAATAACCCAACTGAACGTACACTTAGAGATATAGTAAGCGACAGAACAAGAAAAAAATACCCTGAAAAACCAAAATACGACATTCCGAAGCATGAACTGGACAAAATGACGGATGCAATACTTAATTCCGGCGGTAATGTTGATGAAACAAACAGGGAATTAAAGAAAAAAGGATTTCGCGGAGAAAAAAATGATCCAAAAAGAACATTTATCTGCCAATACTTAGGACCGATAATGAGTATCACTCTTGACAGAATTCACGCATCTGATGAAATGAGAGAATTCTTTGAAAATTACGACACCCAAAATACCACCATGAGAAAAAGAATGAATGACTACTGGAAAGAGCATCCTGATATAAAAGAACTTCAATCACTAATTATGAGCGATACAATAAAAC
>JAFUUT010000189.1 GCA_017477685.1 bacterium
AATTTAATTCGTGTGTGATTGTAAAAATCCATGCTTTATTTCTTTGTTGATGTAATCTTTCAATGTCAAATAAAAAATGCTTAAATTTTTACATGTTTTCATTAAATTTTCTTCATTAAGATTTTATAACACGAATTTTGTTTAGGCGTTCAAGGGGCATGGTCAATTGTAAAAAAATAATAATTTTTTTTCTCTTGCCATGCTCAAAATTTAGGAATAGAGTAAGTATACAAACGAAAGGAAATCAAAGAAGGGGTTACCGGATTTACGGAAGGAAAAAGTAGTAGGGCTTGTTTTAGCTCGTTGGTTAAGGGATAAATTGGGAAGTATGAAAGAAACAGAGGTGATGGTTTTAAAATTTTGAGAGAGGAAGTTGAACAGTAATTTTGAAAGAGAAATTTTGGGATATTTTAAAAATAAGAATTGAAAAGCTTTATTATATATCTGGTTTATTGAGGGAGTAAAATTAAGACTTAAAAGAAGAGAGTATAATAGGATAGTTGTAAACTTTTTAAGCTTGTACTTTATGTATAAGCTTTTTTATTGTCTTGTTTTGAAATACATGTACCTTTATTTTGTTCACTTTTCTTTTTAATTGCGACGTAAAAAGAAAAGTGAACCGAAAAGAAAAACACGCTAATATCTACGCTGCCTTCGGCATCGTTCCGCTCACAAGATATAAGTATAACTTGTTCATACGTTTTTGTCCGAAGGACAAAAAACAAGAGCGAACCTAAATAACGGTTCGCATATAGCCCCTCACACTATCCTCAGCTACGCATACAGGCTCGCACACTTCGCATTCGCTCAGTGCCTCGCTTTGTATCCCCAAAGGGGCGAGGGTAATCCCACATTCCGACCTTTACGTAGCGAGCAATAAATGTTATGCGAGAGAGCTTCAAAGGCGGATTTGTCCGAGCATTATTTTTTAGCGAGTTATCCGCCTTGTACTCGAGCATTACAATTTATTAGCGAGCGAAGTTCGGGTCGGCGGGTTTCTTTTGGGTCACTTTCTTTGCCCGAACAAAGAAAGTGACATTATGTAAGAATAAATTGTTACTATGTGTTCGAATTATTCCTGCATATATTTCTTAACAAACTTAACAATTTTGCTTGATGTAAAAGTATGTGATACCTTGTAATAGAAAGGGAGAGATATGAAAAATATCGTTATATATACAAATAAAAAGTCTTCAGGACTTGCGGAAATTCTTTCTGCAATTGATGATGCGAATATCAGATTAGAAGACGGAGAAAAATTAAAAGATTATGAAGCCTTGAATCCTGGCGTTGTAATTGTTGAGGATGTTCCAAATATTAAAGACGTATTGGCTGTTACAAAATTCAAACATCCGTTGTTGTTTATAGGTGAAACTTTTAAAGGTTCTACTGTGAGAGCCGTTGCATTTGATTATGTAAAGACTCCTATTGATAATCAGGAATTAATAGTTCGAGTAAAGAACATGTTAAAAATAAAAGAGTTAAGAGACAAGATTAAAACTGTTTCAACAACAGATGAATTAACAGGTTTGCACAACAGAAAATATCTTCTTGAACGTATGGAACAAGAAATCTCAAGGGCTAAGCGTTATGGCAATGCATTGTCATTATTGTTGTTTGATTTAGATTTCTTTAAAGTTGTGAATGATATTTACGGTTACGAATGGGGAGATGTTTTATTAAAATCCATAGCTGATAAATTAAGACAAGTTATCAGAAAAGAAGATATCTTGACAAGATATGGAGATGAAGAATTTGTAGTTGTACTTCCTAATACAAATGAAGATAACGCATTTTTATTCGCAGAAAGATTTAGAAAAGAAGTAGAACGTATGGAATTTATTCCTGCAGGCGAAGAAGAAAAACATCCGATTACTATATCAGGCGGGGTTTCAACATTCCCTTGTATTCCTGATGCTGATGAAGATGCAAATACTATCATTCGTTACGCAGAGCATGCTTTATACAATGCTAAAAAACGCGGT
>JAFUUT010000190.1 GCA_017477685.1 bacterium
GTACGTTTTTTAATTGATTTTTCACCTGTACTAAGGCTTTCTAAAACACTCTCCAGCACATCCTGAAAAGTTTCAGAAGATACTCCATACCAGGATTTATGCTTTTTTACAAAATCGGAAATACCTTCTTGTCCCATACCTTCATTAACTTGTTTTAAGAATTCATCACCTGCTTCACCGCAAAAATTTGGGGTTGATTTTTTATTATAAATTGAGTTTTCATAACTCTTATTTGTGCTGTATAATGAATACTGAGGGTTAAATTGTACGTTCATTATTTACTCCTATAATTAATAACTTGCGTACTAATTTAAAATCCCTAAAAAAATATTTTTGCTACCGCACTAATGGAACATTTACAAATTTTAACAAAATTTACCCGAAATTCAATCCGCTTAAAGCGGAAAATTAAAAATGCATATCAAAATTCGGAGTTTTCCCGTTAATTTTTTCGTTTTCAATTCTCATAGCAGAACCGATTGTAAAATTTTGAGCTACAATCTTATTTATTTCAAAAGCAACATCTCCGTTGAATACACCTTCATTTTCTTCCAAAAAAGTAAACAAAGGATCTGCCGGAGCTTTGACAATACTGCCCAAAGTTTCCCCTGCCTGTTTGAGTGTACGTTCAGGGACTTGAACATTTAACCCAAAAGGTTTATAAGGTCTGTTAAAACTAAATTGAGAATTTTCTGCCATAGTAGTTTTTCCTATATTTATATAAATGTATTCGGCAAAATTTTCAAAAAGTTTAACAATATAAGGATAAATGTTAAATTATGTAAAGAATTACTGCTGCCTTAATCGGGTAATAAAATTATTCAGACGTTCCATAGCAATTTTCAATTTTTCAATAGAATATGCATATGATATACGCAAAAAACCTTCTCCCGCATCTCCAAAAGCCGTTCCCGGAACAGCTGCAACTTTTTCTTCATACAAAAACCTTGTTGCAAATTCTTCACTTGTCATACCAAATTCTTTAATACAAGGAAATACATAAAAAGCACCGTACGGTTCAAAGCATTCTAATCCCATTTTTTTGAAAGCATCCAATAAAAATCTGCGTCTTTGGTTGTAGGAATTACGCATCATTTTTACATCCTCATCACCGTTTTTCAAAGCTTCTACCGCCGCATACTGGCTGATTGTCGGCGCACACATTATTGCGTACTGATGAATTTTAGTCATTTGTTTGATAATTTCTTCAGGACCGCAGGCATACCCTATACGCCAGCCGGTCATTGCATGCGACTTTGAAAGTCCATTAATCAGAATTGTTCTTTCCTTCATCCCATCAATTGAAACAATTGAAACATGCCTGCCGTTGTATGTTAATTCAGCGTATATTTCATCAGATAAAACTAAAATATCTTTTTCTTTTACAATCTTGGCAATACCCTCTAAATCATCTTTTCCCATAATAGCACCCGTCGGATTATTCGGAAACGGAAGAACAAGAATTTTTGTTTTATCGGTAATTGCATTTTCTAATTCTTCGGGAGTCAATTTAAAGTTATTTTCGGCTTTCAAATTGATAATCACATTCTTTCCGCCGGCAAGATATGAACAAGGGGCATAAGAAACATAAGACGGCTGAGGTATAATAACCTCATCCCCATCATTTAGCAGCGCACGCATAGCAATATCAATAGCTTCCGACCCTCCGACAGTTACAAGAATCTCTTTTTCGGGAGAATAATAAACCTCTTGAGTTCTTTCAATATAACTGCTGATTTCTTTTCTCAAAGGAAGCAAACCGGAATTAGAGGTATAAAAAGTTCTTCCTTTTTCAAAAGCATATATGCCCTCATCTCTGATGTGCCAAGGAGTTTCAAAATCAGGTTCACCGACACCTAAAGAAATCGCATCTTTCATCTCACTGACAATATCGAAAAACTTTCTTATACCGGACGGTTTAATCTCCAGTACTTTATCTGACAAAAAATTCCTCATGGAGTAATTACCTCTCTTGAATCTTCCTCGTGCTTATCCAATATTGTACCGTGTACTTTATATTTTTTCAAAATAAAATGAGTAGAAGCACTCAAAACACTCTCTAGTGTTGAAAGTTTTTCTGCAACAAAAATTGCAATATCTTTTAAAGTTTTTTCTTCCAGAGTAACCATCAAATCGAAACCTCCGGAAATGAGATATACGGATTTTACCTCAGGATAATTATATATTCTGCGTGCAATACTATCAAAGCCTTGTCCTCTTTGCGGTGTAACCCTGACTTCAATCATTGCCGTAACTTTATCTATAGATGTTTTTTCCCAATCCACTATTGCTTGATAACCGCAAATGATACCCTCATTCTCAAGTGCAGCAATCTCGTTTGCTACTTCTATTTCACTTTTGCCAAGACGAACAGCAAGTTCGT
Source organism: bacterium (assembly GCA_017477685.1). Lineage (GTDB taxonomy): Bacteria > Cyanobacteriota > Vampirovibrionia > Gastranaerophilales > Gastranaerophilaceae > Zag111. The sequence continues at coordinate 2,384 of JAFUUT010000190.1, forward strand.
TTAGCCCGATTCTTCCATTCTTTTCAATAATTGAAAGCAACTCTTCTCTCATACTTTTCTCCTATTTCAGGTTTATTATACCACATTTCATAAATTTTGTTATCTTACAAAAAAATAAAAAATGATATAGCATAGTGGCAGGAAATTTAAAATGGAAGATCAAGTTTTAAAAAAGAGAACAATAATAGTAATAATTATTACCGTCTTAATGATGATAGCGGAAATATATTTTGGGATTATAACCAATTCCATGGCATTAACAGCAGACGGATTCCATATGGGAACCCACACCGCAGCATTCGTAATAACATTAGTTGTATGCACGATTGCAATCAAAAAAGCAGGTAAAGCCGAGCAAGTCAATGCTTTTGGCGGATTAATCAGTGCAATTTTGCTCGGACTGACAGCATTGGGAATTATCTGGGAATCTTTGGACAGATTCATAACTCCAATCGAGATAAATTTTGCAGATGCAATTCTGGTTGCAGTTATAGGGCTTGTTGTAAATTTGGTATGCATATTTATTATGGGAGGCGACTGCCATATACACTTAGACGTCGATATTAACCATGAACATTGTCACTGCTCCGAACAACACGAAAAAGTAAAAGAGAATCTTAATTTCAAAGCTGCATACATGCACATTCTGGCGGATATTTTAACCTCGGTTATGGCAATAATCGGCTTATTACTAGCAAAATACTTTGAACTTCAATTTTTGGACCCTATTATCGGATATATCGGGGGGATTATAATTATAAAATGGTCTATAGATTTAATCAGGAGTTCATACAAAATATTACAACCGCTTATTCATCGATAAACCTGCAAAAAGACTTAATACTCTTTACATCCGCTAATGTGATATGTTATAATTAGTTTGGGGTGAGGAGAGGTTAGATGAAAATTCAGCAAATCAGAAATGCAACAATTATAATTACGTATGGGGGAAAAAGATTTTTAATAGACCCTATGTTTGCACCAAAAGACGAATATGCTCCGATTGCAATCGGCCCGAATCCTGATTTGCGATGGCCTACATCAGAATTGCCTATCCCGGCGGATAAAATTTATGATGATATTGATGTAATCATTGCAACACACCTTCATCCCGATCACTTTGACCAATTTGCAATTGATAATGTAAGAAAAGGGGTAAAAGTTTTTGCTCAAGATGAGATTGATAAAGAATTACTTGTAAAATGGGGATTTTCAAATCTATCTGTTATGTCTGCCGATGTAGGTTCTCCGTTTGCAGGAATAAGATTATACAAAACCCCTTGCCGCCACGGCGAAAAATCCAAAGCCGAAAGATTATTCAACAACCTTGGTATGCGGTATAACTCTATGGGAGTAGTGTTTAAATTCCCTGATGAAAAAACACTATACCTGACAGGTGACACAATATGGTGCGACGAAGTTATGAAAACAATAGATAAATATGAACCTGATTATATTATCGCAAACTGCGCAGATGCTCAAATGTCAGATTGCGGCTCTATTATTTTGGATGCACAAGGAGTAAAATCCATTCACGAGTATGCACCGAATGTAACAATAATCGCAAGCCACATGGATTGTGTCGGACACGCAGCCCTATCAAGAAAAGAATTGCAAAAATTTGCAAAAGCAAACAAATTTGATAAATCCCTTGTCATCCCAAAAGACGGCCAAATTTTAGAGTTTTAATAACAATTTATAATTTGATAAGGATACACAAATTTGAAAGTTACCTTGACCAATTTTCTTTCAATGAAATTATTTTTACCCCCCCCACACTAAAACAAACTCTGCTGGGAGGAGGATTGAGTTTTGTACCCAAGATGCCTGTATGTTTGCGGAGAAACTTTTCTGCCGCGCGGAGTTCTTTGCAATAAACCGCATTGGAGCAAAAACGGTTCACAAACATCTTCTATTGTTCTGGAATCTTCTCCTATTGCAGCTGCGATAGTTTCTATACCGACAGGCCCGCCATCATACTTTTCGATAATGAGTTTCAACAAATTTCGGTCTGTTGTATCAAGTCCGAATTCATCAATTTTTAAAATATCCAAAGATTCATTGGCTACAGTTTCATTGATTTTACCGTCATATTTGACTATTGCATAGTCACTGACTCTTTTTATAAGTCTGTTGGCAATACGAGGGGTTCCGCGGGATCGCCTTGCAATCGCTGCAGCTCCTTTTGAATCTATTTTTATATCAAGAATATCAGCAGTTCTTTTTATTACCTGAGCAAGCTCCTCATTTGTATAAAATTCCAATCGGTGGATTATGCCAAATCTATCCCTAAGTGGACCTGACAACTCTCCGGCTTTGGTTGTCGCTCCTATCAGCGTAAATTTTGGCAAAGGTACACGCAAGGTTTTTACAGTCTGACTTTTACCTGTAGTCATATCAAGGTAAAAATCTTCCATTGCAGGATAGAGAATTTCTTCCGCAACCTTGTTCAACCTGTGTATTTCATCAATGAATAGTATTTGTCCTTCTTCTAAAGACATCAAAATCCCTATTATATCTCGGGGTCTTTCTAATGCAGGAGCAGATGTAATCTTTATAGGCACACCCATTTCATTTGCAATAACACCGGCAAGTGTGGTTTTACCAAGTCCCGGGGGACCGTAAAAAAGGAGATGGTCAAGTGTCTTTTCGCGTTTTTTTGCGGCTTCTATTGTTATTTTCAGAGTACTTTTCAGAGCGGACTGACCGATATATGAATCAAAACTTTTCGGACGAATATTGATTTCAAAAGATTTGTCCCCGTCTTCGACTTCCGGTTTAACAACAGGATTCTTCTTAGTTGAAACCTTATCTTCCGTTAATATTTCATCATCAGAAATTATACTCACATATCCTCCTTTTCAAACAAAATAGTAACATAAATTACACTAAAATGGAATATTATTACACAAATGTCGAATAATCGTCTGTTCGTACTAGATTAAAAACAAAATAGTATGATATAATCAACATATGGAATGTCCTAAATGCGGAATGGAAATAGATAAAAATACTCTTGTATGCCCGAATTGTAAAAAGGTACTCAAGATTATTTGCCCTGTCTGTAAAACTATCAACGAAAAAAATGTTTGCAAAAGATGCGGGGAAATACTTGTTACAAAATGTGCTAAATGCGGCAAGATTAATTTAATGCAGAACCAAAAATGCACAAAATGCGGATATTCTACAGAACAAAGCGCCATTGAAAATGAATCAAATGTAGAAAGTTTCGCAGTTGTAAGAATTGATTTCCCAAATCTGGAAGTTATTAGAGGGGTCTTTGGAACTGAATTATATTCCAAATTCAAAAAGAACCTTGACAATCTTGTGCTCAATTCTATTCAAGGATTGGAAGTCCGCAGACAAATAATAAAAAACAACATTTACATTATCAGATTTAATACCGCATATACATTTTCTTCATCAGCTCAATATGCACTAAATGCAATAATTGAAATGGCAAATGCCATAACCAGATTAAACGTAAAACTTATTTCAAGAAAAGATATTATTCTTAAAGCTAATTTCAGCATATTCAAAAGGGATGCTGACCAAAATCCTTATGACATTGATAACGGTTTTATAGCAAATATGCTGAGTCAGGAAGAAAAGAAAGAAAAAAGAGCATTGGATTCCTGTCAAATAATTACAGATGAATCCTTTTTAGAGTATTACAGCGAAAAATACAAAATGGAATCTTTGAATACCGTACTTGTAGAAGGGGAAATGACACGTTTCTATCAAATAGATATTACTCCTTTTATCAAAATTGATGAGTACATGAAAGAAGATAAAATGGAAAATCAAGAAGATAAGCTCGAAGTTCCTACATTTGTACAAAATGCACTGTCTGTTCAAGAAGCACTTACCCTGCAAACAAATGAAAGCAGTATTGCAGAGTATGGCAATGACTTGTATAGTATGGATTTGATTGAATTTGACGAAATTCACTGTGCATTCTTCAAGACA
>JAFUUT010000191.1 GCA_017477685.1 bacterium
AAAAGCAATATCAAGAATTGAAATCAACTAAAAAGAAATCAGAACTTATTGATGCAGAAATTCAAGAATGTATGAATTCTTGCAATTATACTACTGCTTGCATGAATAATTGTGTATATGATGCAATTCCAAAATGGGAAAAAGAAATAGATAAAAATATTAAGTTACTAGAAAAAGTAATGAATAAAGAACAAATTACACTTTTGAATGATTCTCAAAATAAGTGGATTATATACAAAAATGCCCAACAAAAATTGAACAGTGAAACAATTGGTACAATGATGGGCACTATGTATACTAATATCCTCGCATCCGAACAAAAATATATAATTGAAAGAAGAGCAAAAGAACTTGACGGATTGTATTACTTCTATTCAAGAAAATAAATCTATTCTACCTTTTTTAACAAAATAGTTAGTACTTAGTTAAAAAGGAGAATTTAAAATGAAATATGACAAAAATTTTGAAACAGTTATGGATTATGTTTTCAAATCCGAAGGTGGTTTTAGTGACCGTAAAAATGACCTTGGCGGAAGAACAGATAAGGGGGTAACTCAAACGACCTACAATGCTTGGAGAAAAAAGAAAGGACTTGCACCCAAGGATGTTAAAGGTATTTCAACTGATGAAGCAAAGCAACTATATTATGAAGAATTTTGGCTACCTACAGGTGCATCTAAGGTTCAAGATTTACGCGAGGGATATCTATTATTTGATATGGCATTAAATAGTGGACCTTACGAAGCTAAGAAACTATATGAAAAATCTAACGGTAACATATACCAATTTTTAAAAGACAGAAAAACTTTTTACGAAAATTTGATAAGGAGAAAACCAAACCAAGAAGAAAATCGCCAAGGGTGGTATAATCGTTTAAAAGATATTGAAAATAATATGAATGGAATTATAAATAAAGGTTATTATACTCCACCATATCAGAACGAAATAACACCTTATGACAAGAATTTTAATAACTCAAACTTGAACACAGATTTTCATAATTATAAACATGAAGAACTGCAAAATATAAGAAATAAATATCTTTATTTACAAAACAAGAATAATTATTTCACCGGTTTTGCGGCACCTGTTGAGCATATTTATACAAGAGAAGAGCTGGGCAAAATGAGCGGAAATGAATTTGCGCAACACGAAAAAGCCATTATGAAACAACTAAAAGAACGAGGTATTCCGACAAACTCCGAACTTAAAAGACAACAACTTTCTAAAAGCAGTTCAGGTTCAAGCTCAGACTCAAACGGAGGACACTGGGTTACAATTAACGGAAACCACGTCCTGATGAAAGATTGATAATCATACCTCACCCCAACCCGCTCATATTCTTTAGGCGAGGTAAAGTTTCATCCAACCTCTTCCTGCTCGTTTATCATTACCCTTGATAAGGGATACTAATTATTTATATCCTTGAATTATTATTAAGAATATTATATTATTTATGAACATAATTATATATAAGGAATAACTTATGAAAAATTTTAAATACTTTATTATCGGCATTTTATGTTTTTGCAATATTTGCATAGCACAAGCCGAGGTTATAACAAATTATAATAATCCCGTTATTTACAAAACAAGAATAATTATTTCACCGGTTTTGCGGCACCTGTTGAGCATATTTATACAAGAGAAGAGCTGGGCAAAATGAGCGGAAATGAATTTGCGCAACACGAAAAAGCCA
>JAFUUT010000192.1 GCA_017477685.1 bacterium
ATAATTTTGTAATCACAAGTGTAGCCGAGGTCTTTTGTAAGAGTTTCCCAAATTACCTCGAAAGTATGTCCTTTATCATGCGATTTAAGGTTTTTTACATTTTCTAAAACAAAAACTTTTGGCTTTTTTTCTTGTATGATTCTCGCAACATCAAAGAAAAGCGTTCCTTGCGTTTTGTCTTCAAAACCTGTTGGTCTTCCCAATGACTTCTTTTTTGAAACTCCTGCAATAGAAAATGGCTGACAAGGAAAACCTGCAAGAAGCACATCGTGGTCGGGAATATCCGTTGCATTTACTTTTGTTATGTCACCGTTAATCTGATGTTTTGAAGGGTAGTTGTTGCTGTAAGTTTTTTGTGCGTATTCATCCCATTCCGAAGTATAAAGGCATTTTCCGCCTGCCTGCTCAAAGCCCTTTCGGATTCCGCCGATTCCTGCAAACAAATCGATAAAAGTAAAATCGCCTTGTCGTTCATCATTGTCTTGTGCTGCGATTTTGCGGGAGAGCATATTTACAAGCCTGTCGGCAACAAAACTCTTTGGCGCAACGCTACCGTTCATCCATCGATGGATTGTGCTTTGGTTTACTTGAAATTCGGTTGCAATATCTGCAATGGAATAAAGTTGTGTAACTTGTGAATGTAATTCTGATATAGACCCTTGAACGAATGTTTGTTGCATAATTTCCCCTTCTTATTTATTCGGGATATATAATTGCATTATGCAATATTTATTCCCCATTGTCAATTAGGGATTTACTACAAAAAAAAGCGGCTCAGTGAGCCGTCCGTATAACAATTGCTTAAACCGCAAACCGGCTTGACCGGTTTGTCGGCTTTGAAGCTTTGTTATGCTTTATTCTAAGATTGCAGCATATCTCATTTCTTTTATACTTGCGCCAAAAGAAGAATACGCATCGTAAACACTGGTATCTTTTGTTGAAAAATTATAATCTCCATCTTTTAATAAATAAAAAAGATACCTTCGCTTATTGCTGGATTTGTAATACTCACAAGAATCATTATTATCTAAACTCATTATTACTACAGTATTCCAGTCTCCAACTTTTCCACTATAAAATTCCAGATTTTTACATTTTTGCTTTTCTATTGGTATTTTATGCAAATCAATTTTTTCATATTTATACAAATCTCCATATTCACCTATCATTAATGTTCCGTATGAATTTTCGGCAGAAATATCAAAAAACACTTCTCCGCTATTTATTGAAAAATAGATTTTTCCCAGATTATTCCCAGTTACAAGGTCATTCACAATATATTCATTTTTTTCAAATTCATGTAAGAGATGGTATTCTGCATAAGGTGCTTTACTATCATCTTTTACACAAAAATTTATAAAGCAGCAAAATAGTCCAATTGGTATATAAATAAACAGCGATTTTTGCCATGCTCTCATTTTTGTTCCTCGAATAATTTATGATAACCTTTCATATTAAATACTTCTAATTCCAATCTACTTTTTTTTCTTCTGTCAAAAGGGAATCCATATTATTTTCCATTATAAAATAATATATTTCATCAATGAAAGGATTCAAAATTTCTTTTTTACTATAAAATATAGTGTATTTGCATTTTTTAGTTCTGTTACAGCTGTTTCAAAAGTAAGGTTGTATTCTAAACATTCGTTTTCAAAATCCCAAAACATCATTGTTGATGAA
>JAFUUT010000193.1 GCA_017477685.1 bacterium
CCTCAATTTGCACTATTATTCAGCGGAATCACGGGAATTACGGCTCTTGGATACGGAGGAAAACTTGCGGGTGATGCACTAAAAGAAGTTCAAGTAAAAAAAATAAATGCCGAAACTGAACTCAACCTGCAGCAAAGACTTGTATCAACCGAACTAAGGAATTTCAAATCCAAAAAAGATGCGGCTATCTCCCCTTTAGTTAAAGAATTTTATAAACAAGTTGATAGCAAAAAACGCACTAAAGAAGAATTAAAAACAATGGCAGAAAATATACTGTTAGAAATCAAAAACGGACCGCCGTTTGTATATTCATAAGAGTAAATAAAAGGGAAACAAACATGATACAACCTATTCAAAGCTATAATTTCAATAATCCATACACAGCAACAAATATTCAAATGCCTAATAATCAAAGAAATTATTGCGTTTTTAATCAGCAAAAAGTTGACTATTTCGTAAATCAAAAAGAAAATGCTCTGCCGTATTTGACAAGCATTCTTTCAACATCAAATAACGAAGCACAAATAACAGAAACTCTTTATATAATGGATAGAATGATAGATAACGGCACAAAAGGAATAGACAAATTATATCCCGTATTTTCGCGTTTTAATAATACAAATTCCCCGAATATCCAAACTTTTTTGGCAGGGATTTACAGAAAAACACAAGTGCCTGACGCTTTTGGACCATTAGTGAAAATGCTTATACAAAATTCACTCAAACCTCATAATCCTTATCAAACATTTGATCCTAACGAAGAAATAGGGGGTGCAATTTTAAGTTACATACAAAATAAAAAAGCGGGATAAAATCCCGCTTTTTTTATTTTACAACTATATTAACCAATTTTTTCGGAACAACAATAACCTTGACTACTGTTTTACCGTTAATCAGTTCTTTTATTTTTTCACTGTTTAATGCCTGTTTTTCCATTTCCTCTTTGGAAATTTCGGCATCAACTTCAAGTTTGTCTTTTACTTTGCCATTAATTTGGATGACTAATGTCATTGAAGAAGATTTCGCAAGGTTTTCATCCCATTTGCACCAAGGTTGATCGTGAATTGAACCCTCGCCACCAAGATCATGCCATGCTTCTTCAGTTAAATATACTGCAACAGGTGACATCAATTTGAGCATTGAAACAACAGCAAAACTCAAAACATTTTTATCTTCATCATTGAGCTGCGATTTCTTTACCTGCCAATCATAAATAGCATTAACTAGCTCACGATATTTTGAAATTACGGTATTAAATTGGAATTCATTTGTAATGTCGTTAGTAATACCTTTTATTGCCATATGAACATTTCTTACCAAATCATCATTATCTTTGGCAAGATTTGAACCTAATTGATAATTTAAATTAATGTTTTCAGCATTAGAAGATACAAGTCTCCAAACTCTGTTTAAAAACTTATAACAACCTTCAACACCTGCATCAGACCAATCAAAATCTCTTGCCGGCGGAGAATCTGACAAAATAAACAATCTTGCAGTATCTGCTCCGTAATTTTCAAATATTTCATCGGGATCAACAGTGTTGCCTTTTGATTTTGACATTTTTGATCCATCTTTAAGAACCATACCTTGAGTCAATAAATTTGCAAAAGGTTCATCAAAACTTAAAAGACCACAATCCCTCAATGCTTTCGTGAAAAATCTTGAATATAACAAGTGTAAAATCGCGTGTTCAATACCGCCGACATATTGATCAACAGGCAGCCATTTGTTAACAATATCTTTATTGAAACATTCTTTGTCGTTGTTTGCGTCTGCATACCTTAAATAATACCAGCTTGAACATATGAATGTGTCCATTGTATCCATTTCACGAGTTGCATGTCCGCCGCAAACAGGACAAACCGCATCTTTAAATGTCGGTGAAGTTGTGATAGGAGATTTCCCTACAACTGAAAAATCAACATCTTTTGGCAATAATACAGGAAGCTGGTCTTCCGGAACCGGTTGAATTCCGCATTTGTCGCAATAAACAACAGGGATTGGAGCACCCCAATACCTTTGACGAGAAATTAACCAATCTCTTAATCTAAATTGGGTTTTAAATTCCCCAAAGCCTTCGTCAACTGCTTTTTGAGTAATGGCTTTTTTCGCTTCCGTATTTTTCATTCCGTTAAATTCGCCTGAATTTACCAGAACTCCTTCTTCAGTGTAAGCTTCTGTCAATTCAAAATTGTCATTCTGAACTTGTTTCAGAATCTCATCATTTGCAATTACTACCTTCATCGGCAAATTATATTTTTTTGCAAAATCAAAATCTCTTGTATCATGGGTCGGAACAGCCATAACTGCACCCGTTCCGTATTCAACAAGTGCATAATCTGCCGTCCAAAGCGGGAAAATTTCCCCTGTGAACGGATTTTTGCAATGTGTTCCTAAAGGAACACCCGTTTTTGTTCTGTCTGTAGAAAGTCTTTCTATTTCAGACATTTTGCGGGCATTTGCTCTGTATTCTTCAACGGCTTGTTTATTTTCTGCAGTTGTTAATTTTTCAATATCTTTGTATTCCGGTGCAACAACAAGATAAGTTATACCATGAACAGTATCAGGTCTTGTTGTATATACAGGAACCTCCATCGCCTCACCTGACGGTGCATCAATAACAGGGAATCTGAAAATTGCACCGTGTGATTTGCCAATCCAGTTTGCCTGCATTGTTTTAACATTATCGCCCCAGCCTTTTAAAAGGTCTAAATCTTTTAATAGTTCGTCTGCATATTGAGTTATTTTTACAAACCATTGAGATAAGTATTTTTTCTCGACTTCACTGTCGCATCTCCAGCATTTGCCGTCTATAACCTGCTCATTAGCCAAAACTGTTCCGCAGCTTGGGCACCAGTTTACAGCAGCTTCTTTTTTATAAACTAACCCTTTTTTGTATAATTGTAAGAATATCCACTGAGTCCATTTGTAATAATCAGGCTTGCATGTGGTAACTTCTCTATCCCAATCATAAGATAGTCCAAGCATTTTCAATTGCTCAGTCATATAAGCAATATTTTCATCAGTCCACTTTTCAGGGTCGGCATTATGCTTCATCGCAGCATTTTCTGCAGGAAGCCCGAAACTGTCCCATCCTATCGGGTGCAAAACATTGAACCCGTTTGCTTTTTTAAATCTTGCAATAACGTCTGTAATTGTATAATTACGAACATGTCCCATATGAAGTTTCCCTGACGGATAAGGAAACATTGACAAGGCATAATATTTTGGTTTTCCGTTATCATTTACGGTTTTAAAAACTTTATTATCTTCCCAGTATTTTTTCCATTTTTTCTCAATTTCCTGCGGGTAATAGCTTTGTTTCATATTTTCCTCTTACTCCTTTTATCCTGATTGAATAAGTATAACATAAAAATTTTTATGCTATTATTTAACTATGAATTTTGAAGAAAAGACACTAAATTCGCAGGTTGTATTTGACGGCAGGGTTATGACGGTAAAGAAAGATGATGTTGAGCTTTTTGACGGAAGCACATCTTTTAGAGAAATAGTCGTTCACCCCGGCGGTGTTGTAATAGCAGCTTTAAATAATGACAAAATTATTTTAGTAGAGCAATACAGATACCCTTTAAAATCCGTAAATCTTGAACTTCCGGCAGGAAGACTCGAAATAGGAGAAGACCCTCAAGAAGCAGCCAAAAGGGAACTTGAAGAAGAAACAGGATACAGAACAAATTCTTGGCAGTCACTTGGATATATAAACACAACTCCCGGAATTTGCACCGAAAAGTTACATTTATATTTAGCAAAAAATCTTGAATTTGTAGGAGAACACCCTGACAAAGGAGAATTCCTAAAGTGTTTGCAATATCCTGTATCAGAAGTTTTTTCAATGATTAAAAACGGAAAAATCAACGACGGAAAAACTATTTGTACTCTAACAAGAGCATTTTGTAAAGGATTTGAAATATGATTAAAATGATTGCAACGGATATAGACGGAACTATATTGCCATATCACGGAGAATTTTCACAAAAGACCAAAGATTGTATAAAAAGATTAAATGATAGCGGTATAAAGGTAATTCTTGTTACAGGCAGAATGCATTCATCCGCAACTCCATTGGCTGCGCAGCTTGGTTTGAATTTACCTATTATTTCCTATCAGGGCGGACTTATCAAAGATATGTCAGGTAAAACTCTTTTTCAAACCGAACTGAATTCCGACGTTGCAAAAGAAATTATAAATTGGGGAAGAAAAAATAATGTACATCTGAATTTGTATATAGATGACAAACTATATGTTGAACAAGACGATGAAATTATAAAATATTACATACAAGGAAAATTTGTAGATTACACGGTTTGTTCATTTGATGATTTGGAAATAAAAAATGTAAATAAATTATTGGCAATAGATATCCACGACGCAGACAGAGTAACCTCATGGGTTGATATATTGAAAGAAAAATACCCTGATTTATACATTGTAAAATCGACCCCTTATTTTTGTGAAATTGGTTCTAAAGATGCCAAAAAATCTTTAGGGGTAGAATTTTTATGCAAAATGTGGGGAATAGATAAATCCGAAGTTATGGCTATTGGCGATCAAAACAATGATATTGACCTTATACAAGCGGGCGGAATAGGAATTGCGATGGAAAACGGGACGCCCGAGCTTAAACAAGTTGCGGATTATATTACAAATTCAGTTGAGAATGACGGTTTTGTCAGTGCCGTAGAAAAATTTATCTTTAGTGCGGTTTAATATATTCATCAATATTAGCCCCGCATAAAGGACAAAACCTTGGACGCTGTTTTTTGTACTTAAAGATTCTACTGCATCTTGGGCAGCAAAATTTATTTTCTCTAAAGATATAAACAAATATTAGAATTCCCCATACAACAACTTGCGATAATATGAATATTATTATTCCCCAAAATAACGCAGAGCCAAGATAATTTATCGGAGCTGACAAATCTATATGCGGTAACGAAAAAGTAGGATAGTAATAATAGTATCCGGTATCATAAGTCACCTGACTTGCGGCAGGTGCTGACGGCTGAACTGTACGGGTTACAACATTCATATCATTAACCTCATTTACATTTATAATTATAACATATTTTTAATGTTATAATAAATTTATTACAACACGGAGAAATATATGTACAGAATCGGAATCGGCTATGATATTCACAATCTTGTAGAAGGCAGAGAACTGATAATTGGCGGAGTAACAATTACTCATGAAAAAGGATTGTTGGGGCATTCTGATGCAGATGTTTTAATACACGCTCTTATAGACGGTATGCTC
>JAFUUT010000194.1 GCA_017477685.1 bacterium
AAAATACAGAATAAATAAAATAAAAAAATACATAGATAAAGTATTATGTATATTTCCGTTTGAAGTTCCGCTATATCGCAACTGCGGAATAGATGTTGAGTATTGCGGTCATCCTTTGATTTCTCAGTTGCCGCAACCGGCGTCAAAAATAGCTTTTTTCAAAAAACATAATCTTGATAAAGACAAAAAGCTTGTTTCTGTATTCCCCGGCTCAAGAGTTTTTGAGTTGAAGTATTTGATGTCAACATTTAAAGATGCGGTTAAAATATTACAAAAAAAACATCCGCAGATACAATTTTGCCTGTCGCAAGCTCCGAATCTTTCTGATGAAATATACAAAAAATTTCTGGGAGATAGTGATATTAAAGTAATAAAAGGGGAAAACCAAGCACTTTTGAGTGTTTCTGATGCCCTGATACTTGCTTCCGGAACAGTTTCGCTTGAAGCATGTTTATACAAAACACCTATGATTATTGCATATAAAGGTCCGCAAATATTATACTGGGTATACCTTATGGTCAGATGCATAAAAAGAGTATGCCTTCCTAATATTATTGCGGATAAATCTTTTGTTCCCGAACTTATTCAAAATGATGCTCAAGCGGAGAATATAGCAAAACATATTGAAATTCTTTTATTTAACAGAAATGCCAGAGAAGAAATGATTTACGGCTTATCCGGAATTAAAAAACAATTGTCCGATAAAAAATCCTCATTTGAAGTTGCAAAAGCGATTGATAGAGAGTTATTCCCGTAATAAAACTTCAAAAATCCATTATTAATAGCAAATTTTTTTATATAGACGGTTTTAAATGAACAAAGGCATTTTTGTTTTTATGACCAATACGATTCAAAGTAGTGTAATAGTAAATAAAAACCCGTTTTCAGATGTAAGTAAAAGAACATCTGAAAAGGACTATTGGCTTGGAGAAAAAGACAACACAAAAAGTATCGCAGGTATGGAGCTTCCTGAAATATTAACACCGGAAGAAGCCAGAAGGACACGCAATACTACCAAAATAGGGACCTCTATTGCAGCCGCAACGCTTATAGTTGGAGGCGTTATATTCCTTTTGATGAGAGGCGGCCCGAAATCCTTTAGCAAGAATATTGTTCGATTTAGTAAAAACATTGAAAAACAACTCGAGCAATCTAAACTTAACCTTGAAAATAACGGATTGTACAACAAATTTTTACAAGCATTCCTCAAAGTTGCAGACTTTGCACAAAAAAGAATCGATACCGCAAATAACTTTACTACAATCAAAGACGTCACATTTGAAAAATTCATGAATAATCGGCTTACCGGAAAAATAACCGGTAAAATCCACTCATTCATAACAAAAATGTTTGCCAGAGTAGCACGCAGAGCAGTAAAATTGCAATATGAAGAAACTTATGAAAAACTTCAAACAAGCTCTAAATTAAATAAAAAGTTACTGTCAAAAATTGCTGATAAAAACGAAATAGTAGAAATTGACGGTATAAAAAAGACAAAAGCCGAATGGATAGAACAACTTTCTCAAACAGAAGAAGAAATATTTGCAACTTATGAAAAACATTTTGGCAAAAATGCACAGTTATCACGCCTGAAAAACTTCACAGAAGTACTTCAAAATCTTAAACAACAATTCAAAGAGAAAAAAGCATTCTGGTTTTTCTCAAAAGATATTGTAAAGAACTTTGTTGCAGATTCATACGTAAAAGATGCAAGAATTGAATTACAGAAAAACACTAACTCTATAAGAAAAATATTTTCACATTCGGAGAGTGATTTAGTACAAGAATGCAATGAAAACATATTCCAAATAACTAAATTACTCGGTATAAACGACACTAAAAACCTGAAAACACGGAGAAACATTTCCAAAAATATCTCAGAACTGTCAAAATCTTCAGACAAGCAAAAAATTGAAGAAGAAATCACAAAATTTATAACAGATGTAATGACTTCGCCAAAAATTAAACCTGAAATTTCAGACGAGTTATACAACTACGCGCAGGCAATAAGCTCAAATATCAATTCTTTTAAACAAGGAAAAGTCGAAGATATTTTAAATATTTGTCAAAAACTGCTGCCTCCAAAAGATTATGAAAAACTCCAAAGGATGTACAAAGGGAATATTGTAGCATTGGACAAATCAATCCACCTTGAAACCGAAGATTATTACAATAAACTTAGAGATTTAACACTTGGAAGTGCGCCAACCGATATATTATCCGTCGTTGCGGGCTTGTTTACGCTGGGATACTATCTGACAAAATCCGAAAAAGGCAGAGAACGAAATGAGATTGCCTTAAAATACGGCTTACCGGCTTTGACAGGTCTTGGAGCCATGGTATACGGCAACGCAAAATTACTGGCAGGAACAAAAGCTTTGACCCTGAGTTTAATAACAATGTTTATTACAAACAGACTTGGCGATATTGCAAATAAATTACTCGAAAACTATTACCAAAAACAAACACAACCTGAGAGCATAAATAATTTATAAAATTCCCCTAAAAACAGGATAACAAGAGGGTTTTATTTTTATAAAATAGTTGTAAAAGGGGAAACTATGACAAATACAATCCGTGAAAAACTTGAAAAAAGAGAATTTGAATATTTAAGCGAATTTGCAACAAAGTCAGCAAACACAAAAGGACGTAAAGAAAAAGAAGAACAAAGCGATTTGAGAACAGATTTTCAAAGAGACAGAGATAGAATTCTTCACTCAAAAGCATTTAGAAGATTGAAACATAAAACTCAAGTATTCCTATCACCATTTGACGACCATTTTAGAACAAGACTAACCCATACTCTTGAAGTTTCGCAAATTGCACGAACAATCTCAAGAGCATTAGACTTGAATGAAGATTTAACCGAAGCAATAGCACTCGGGCATGATTTGGGGCACACCCCTTTCGGGCATTGCGGAGAGGGAGTGCTAAATGAGCTTATTGAAGGAGGATTTTATCATAATCTCCAAAGTGTAAGGGTGGTAGAAGTATTAGAACATCTAAACCTTTGTCAGGAAACCGTTGACGGGATAAAAACACATTCTTGGGGGTATGAGCCGCAAACTCCGGAAGCCAAAGCAGTCCAACTGGCAGATAAAATCGCATATATAAATCATGATATAGAAGATTCCATTCGTGCCGGTGTAATTTCAGAAAACGATTTACCAAAAGATTGTATAGAGTATTTTTCTTCAAATCAAAGTAAAAGATTAAGTAAAATGATAGAAGAAATTATTAATAACTCTATAGGCAAAAAAGACATTTCTATGAGCGAAGAGGGCTGGGGCTATACAACAAAATTAAGAAAATGGATGTTTGAGAATGTGTATATAGATTCACCGGCAAAACTGGAAGAAAGCAAAGCAAGAAATGTTATAAGAGAACTGTTTTACCTGTACCTTGACAAGGTAAAAGAAATATGTCCTCCGGACAAAGCCGTAAGGATAGTAACTGATTATATTTCAGGTATGACAGATCGCTACGCAATAGAAAGATACAAAAGCCATTTCATACCTGAAGGTTTTCACAACAGCACAAAAGACGATTTCTTATTCAAACTCGCAAGTATGCAGGAGGAATAAAAATTCACAATGGATGTACAACTGCTTTCAGAATATTTGGAATATCTAGATGTTGAAAAAGGTTTGTCTTCAAATACAATCGATGCATACCGTAGAGATTTAACGGACTTTATTGACTTTTATATATCAAAAGGGATAAATAATATAATCGGGATAGACCGCACTCAAATTAATACCTACATAATGTTCCTTCATGACAAAAAATATAACTCTCGCAGCGTTGTGAGGAAAATCGCCTCTTTACGAGGTTTTTTCAAATGGCTGAACGCAAATGAATATATTAAACAAAATCCCGCACAAATGATTGAACAGCCTAAACTCCCTAAAAGACTCCCAAAAGTAATTTCCCTTGAAGATATAAAAAAAATATTTCATTCAGATTTAAATCCGATGGAAATGCTAATTGTCGAGCTTCTATATGATTGCGGTTTAAGAGTTTCAGAACTTGTAAATTTGAAATTAAATAATATAGACATCAAAGCAAAATATATTCAGTGCTACGGCAAAGGTTCAAAAGAAAGAGTAGTACCGTTTGGCAAAAATGCACAACAGGCATTGAACAGATATATCAAGTACAGAGAACAAATAATTATAAAAAATAATATTTCAAATAACAAAAATTTGTTCTTGAAAGAATCAGGCAAAAATATCACAAGACAAGATGTGTATAATTTTATAAGAAAGCAAGGGGAAAAAATACATAAACATATTTCTCCTCATACATTACGACACACTTTTGCAACTCATCTGCTTGATAACGGAGCAGACCTAAGAGTTGTTCAAGAGCTTTTAGGGCATAGTGATGTTTCGACAACCCAACTCTACACCCACATAACTAAAAAACGCTTAAAAGAAGTGTACTTTGCAATCAATAAAAACTCGTGATAATATAATCACATGCGGAGTTTATTTTTAACCGGATTAAAAAAACAGACAGGGAAAACAATTATAGCTTCAGGACTTGCAGGAACTATGCAGAGCCTGTCATACTCTACCGGATATTTCAAAACCATACAAACAGGTTCACTATTAAAATATGACTCCGATGATGTACAGTTTGTGAACAAAATTGATCCCAACATAAATACTTATTCAAGCTATAATTTGCAAAGTTTTTCAAGCCCGCTTGTCGGCTCATACGAAACCGAAATAAAAAAAATAAATATGAAAAAAATAACAGATGACTACAATTCATTTATTCACCTGTCAGATTTTAACATAATAGAAGGCTCAAACAGTATCTCTACCCCGATTGATGAAGCGCACACCGAAATTGATATTGTTAAAGAACTGGAAATTCCTCTAATTCTTACTGTTAATGCGCAAAAATCAACAATTGATGAAATTATTTCAGCAGTATCATATATAAAATCCCACCGTGTAATAATTTTTGGGATAATCATTAACGAATATGATATAAACTCAAGCAATATTGAACAAAAATATCTTCCGCACCTTATAAAAGAATACACTGCAGGAACAAAAATACTGGGCTGTTTTCCTCACATAACCGATATACGGCCGGATACGCTTATCGCACACACACTAAACTGCTTTAATTTAGAAGAAATATTCGGCTTAGAAATTTCCAAATTAAGATAGAATTAGTAGCAAAAAAAATTTTGTCCTGCTTTCATATATATATGAAAATAAATTATTTTATACCAAGATTACCCGCAAAATATTGTCACGGAACAGTAGAACAACGACAACTAAAAGCAAATGAGCTTAACAGTCAAATATTTGAACGAATTGTTAATCAATTCGGGAGTTCTGACAGATGTTATTTTTTAGACATAAAAAAAATCATTGAAGAGTTCTTAGGCGATTGTACAAAAATATATTTTAGAAGCTCAAAAATCTTCAGTAGACGCGGTGAAACCAAATTGTTAACTAAAAAATACGGAGTTAAAGGAATAAAAATAAGAATTCCTCTTGACCCGTATAATGATGTGAATATCAGAACTATACCAATCTTAATGCACGAAATAGGACATGCAACGCTCTATCTTTCGAACCCGAAATACATAATTAATAACTTAAAATGTTTCCAAGGCAAATTTTCAAAGAAAAAAATTTGGAGATTTTATAACAATCATATATACAAAAGAGAAACCGCCAAAACTCCTGAGAAAAAAGAACAAATTCTCCAAGACATTGAAAAAGGCCTGAATAAAATACTAAAAAAATACACCCCTCAAGAAAGAATTCTATACCTGAATCAATTAAGGTATTCCATTCAATCAGAAATAAATTCATATAATCTCGGGGTCAACTTTGCAAAGCAATTAAACAAAATATATAAACCTATTATAAATATTAAAGATGTGTATACAAAAGATGATTTTATGTTTAGCGAAAAATTAGAGGTAATAAACAAAATATTAGCTGAAACTATCAAAAAAGAACGCAGCAATCCTGAGCCTCCAAAGAGAAATATATTTCTAAAAATGCTGGATCGCTTGTTCTTTGAAGATGACGAATAAAAAAAGACGGAGCTTTTAAAAACTCCGTCTTTTTACATTTTTTTTAAATACTTAACTCAAAGCCATCAAAGCTTTTACTGAACGAGCATTTTCTTTTACATCATCAGAAAAATCTTCGCCTGAAATTGTATGTTCAAGAACTTTCATAGCTTCTTCTTTATCTTCTAATGAAAGCAGTGCATTGATAGTACTCATAGCAACAACTGTGGACATGTCATTGATACCTTTGCCTTTGTTAGAAATAACAACAGATAAAGATTCCGGTACATTTCTTTTTACGAGAGCGCGTGCAGTCATTTCTCTAACATCATCAATAGAAGAATTAGTTCCGATTTCTTCTAATACAGCGATTGCATCAGGACTGGGATTGATAGTTAAAGAATCAATAATATCACTTACTCTGTTATAACTTTTTGTATTTTTTACTGTAGTATTCATCTATAAAATCTCCTCTTTTATGCTGCTGTTCTTTCGATTTCAGCTTGTAACGCTTCAATACTGTCTATTAACATAGGTTTAACCTGTGTATGAGGATCCATTTTTGACATTCTGGTAATCTCACGTCCTCTTGTGTTAACCATAGAAGTTACATCCGTTCCAAGGATATTTTTAACGTATTCATATCCGTGTTTAATGCCTTCGCCCATATGAATTTCTGTATTACCAAAATCTACAATTTTGTTCCATCCTGCAACAACGCTATTTTTAACACCATTGCAGAATTCTTTTATAGTTTCAATACCTTCATAGAATTTTTTACCAAAATCATTTATAGAACCAACAAATGTAGAATAAATTCTTTTTGTGTGGCTTGTGATATTTCCTGTGAAGGATACATTGTTATCTTTTTTACTTGATTCAAAAACATCTTCTGTTAAGATATTTTTTTGGAAATTAGATGTAGCAAAAGGATTTGAAGATCTTGCTACTGTTTTTTCATTAAGCGTCGTATTGAAAATACGATGACTCAGTTGAT
Organism: bacterium; assembly: GCA_017477685.1. Taxonomy (GTDB): domain Bacteria; phylum Cyanobacteriota; class Vampirovibrionia; order Gastranaerophilales; family Gastranaerophilaceae; genus Zag111. The sequence continues at coordinate 7,047 of JAFUUT010000194.1, forward strand.
TAATTTTTTCGACTGTTGACATAATTACCTCTTTCTTTGACTATATCCACTCATTAAGTTTAGCATAGGACGCTTATATTAAATCCACCTTTTGTATGATTTGTGATAAAATATCAATATGAACTACAAAAATCTGGAAGAATTAATAGCAGTAATCGCAAAATTGAGAGCGCCTGACGGCTGCCCTTGGGATAGGGAACAAACTCACCAAACTTTGCGCCCGAATATGATAGAAGAAGCCTATGAAGCGGTTGATGCAATTGATGAAAATGATATGCCGCACTTGCGAGAAGAACTCGGGGATGTTTTATTGCAAGTGTTGTTACATTCTCAAATAGCATCAGAAAGAAACGATTTTGATATAGAAGATGTTGCAAAGGAATTAAAAGATAAACTAATTCATAGGCATCCGCACGTTTTTGGGAATACAAACGTGAAAGATGCAAATGAAGTTAAAGATAATTGGGATAAATTAAAAGCCGAAGAAAAAACCGAGCGAAAATCGGCAATGGATGGAATTTCTCGCTCTATGGCTGCACTTATGAGTGCGCAAAAAATTTCAAAAAGAGCAGTAAAACAAGGCTTTGAGTGGCCTGACGAGGCTTCTTTGTACGAGTGTCTTTATTCGGAGATAGAAGAATTTAAACAGGCGGAAACAGAAAAAGATAAAGTTCATATGGAAGAAGAATTTGGGGATATTTTGTTTGCGGCGGTGAATCTCGCACGTTGGAACAAAATTGATGCGGAACAAGCTCTTTTAAAAGCGAATAAAAAATTTGAAAAGCGTTTTCGCAAAATGGAAGAACTTGCCACAAAACCATTAACGGAATATACTTTAGAAGAATATGATATATTATGGCGTCAAGCCAAAAAGGAATTAAGGGGGTAAATTATGAAAAAATTATGTGTATCATTGTTAGCTTTGGCTATTTTAAGTCTTTCAGCACCTGCATTCGCTGGGACACACGGGACTAACGGACAGATTAGCGGTCGTTCTGTCGGAGCTGCAGCATTATCATTATTGATTTGGCCCGGACTTGGTCAAGCGGTAAATGATCAAGGATATGAAAAAAATATCACTCATGCTCTTTTAGGGCTTACAGGAATTTTCAGAATTTGGTCATGTTATGATGCTTTTGTTGACAGACAAGGCGGAGTTTGGAATAACAGAATATAACAATAAAAAGGCGGGATTAAATCCCGCCTTTTTTACATAAAATTTTGTTTAATATAAAATATTATTATGAAAGATGTACAGAATAGCATAGATACTAGAAATGTCGATATTCAAAAGGTTGGAATAAATAATCTTGAATTGCCTTTAATAATTCAGCGCAAAAACAATACAGATCAGGTTGTTTCCGCAACGGCAAGAGTAACTGTTTCTTTGCCGAGAAATTACAAAGGAACTCATATGAGCCGTTTTGTGGAAGTTCTTAATGAATGGAGAACAAAAAACCTCTTAGGCATTGATGTAAAAGGATGTCTTGAAAAAATTATTAAAAAACTCCACGCACAAAGCGGAGAAGTAAAATTCAAATTCAAATATTTTATTAATAAAAAAGCTCCCGTAACAAAGCTTGCAGCTCCGATGTGTTATGAATGTTCATTTGACGGGCAAATAGATCAAGACGATTACAAATTCACACTTGGAGTAAAAGTTCCCGTAACAACACTATGCCCTTGTTCTAAAGAAATTTCCGAATACGGTGCGCATAATCAAAGAGCTCTTATCAGTGTAAAAATTTCTTATCCTGAAACAGAGCATGTGTGGCTCGAAGATTTGATTGAGCTTGTGGAATCTTGTGCTTCTTGTCCTTTATATTCAATTTTAAAAAGACAGGACGAAAAATATGTTACTGAGCACGCATATGAAAACCCTAGATTTGTAGAAGATGTATTAAGAGAAGTAGTTGTTAAACTTCGCAATCACCCTGTTATAACATCTTTTGAAGTTGAATGTGAAGCATTTGAAAGTATACACAATCACTCTGCCTGGGCTTATCAAAAAGAAGAGAAATAAGTATGGCGACAAACATCTACGCAATAACAGATTCTCACCAAGAAGCCCGTAATCTTTCAGGACTGTTTTCGGGGATTTATTCTTTTGAAAAAAACAACGGCAAACCGTTTTTGCTTCTTGACTGCGGTGATTTGTTCAAAGGAATTTATGATAAAGGACTTTGTACTGACACGTATTTAAAATTTAAAAATCTTCTTCCGAATGCGAATATTTTTATAACTTTAGGCAACAACGATTTCGGCTTTAATCAGGATAATTTTGAATATTTAAAACAAACTATTAAAAGATTTGAAAATAACGGCATTCATTTTGTATGTGCAAATCTAAAAGATACCACAACAAGCAATTATTCCGATTTGGTTTCCAGATACAAAGTTTTAGAAATCAATAATGAAAAAATTCTAATAACGGGTTTTTGTTTAAATACATCTGTTATGAAAAATTTTAATCTTGAATTTGAAGATGCCAAAATCTCAATTCTAAACCTTCTTGAGTGTATTGATGAAAAATATGACCGTATATTTGTTTTAAATCACCACTGGTACCCGTATAGCAAAGAACTCTATGAATTTTGCCAAAACAAAGAAATTAAAATCGACTTAATTATAGGCGGGCATGAACATTCAAAAATTGAACCTGACTATAGCCGAAATATATTTTATCCGTTATCTTTTGCAAGATCATTTTATAAAATGGAACTTGATAATGATATTGAGAATGTAAAAGAATACTCAGCCGGAGATTTTGCCATTATTCCTGAGCTTGAAGAACAAATAGATAAGTATGAAAAAGAAACTCATCTGTTTGAACCTGTTGCAAAGAGAGTGCTAAACCTTGTCAAATGGTACTCAGAACCTTGTGCTCTTGGAACATTTATATCCGATAATATGAAAAGAGTCGGAAATACAGACATAGCATTTCATTCTACAGGTTTTACCATGTATTCTCTAAAAACAGG
>JAFUUT010000195.1 GCA_017477685.1 bacterium
TCATCTTTTGCGCAAAAATATTCAGTCCCGTTTGTTTATGTAAATCAAGTCGGGGCAACAGATGGGGCATCTTTTGACGGGACAAGCAGGGTTTTTGATAAGGACGGAAAACTTTTTGCTTGTGCAAAATCTTTTGAAGAACAGTTTTTGATAGTTAATCCAATTAAAAATATTGGAGAGATTTATCCTTTAACTAATGGTCCTGAAAAAACTTTGACAGAAGCAAAAGCATATACTCTTGAATATAATCCTGATTTAGAAAGAACATATAAAACAATAGTTCAGGGAATAAAAGATTATTTTCATAAATCAGGATTTGAAAAAGCGGTAATAGGTCTGTCGGGGGGACTTGATTCAAGCGTGTGTGCTGTTTTATTGGCGGATGCTCTTGGTAAAAATAATGTTTTTGGTATAAGTATGCCGTCTGTTATTACATCAAAAGAAAGTAAAAATGATGCAATAGATTTGGCACAGAATTTAGGAATAAATTTTCTTGAAGCATCCATTAAAAATGTGGTTGATAGTATCAATAATTCTTTAAAAGATATATTTACAAAAGTTGAAATCAAGTGGAATAATAGGCTTGAAGAATCATTCACTATGGATAATATTCAAGCAAGGTCAAGAGCGGTATTTTTATGGGGAATAAGCAACGAATTTTCAAAAACACTCCCCATTGCAACATCTGATAAATCAGAATTATATATGGGCTATGCAACAATAAACGGTGATATGTCAGGTGGCTTCGCACCTATCGCTGATGTTCCGAAAACAAAACTGTTCGCTCTTGCAAAATGGTTAAATGAAAACAGAGCACAGAAAAATACAATCCCACAAAGTGTTATTAATAAAAAACCGGGGGCAGAACTTGCAATAAACAGTGAAACAGGAGAACCGTTATCAGCAGAAGAGGCTCTAATGCCTTACGAATTTTTAGACGAAATAATTTGGCGAATTGAAAACAAAAAAGAACATTACTGGGATATGCTTAATTCTGAATTTTTATATGAGAAGTACAACAAAATCTCCTACACACAAAAAGTAAAATGGCTTGATAAATTTTACAAGAGAATGTCAAATGCTCTTTATAAATGGTCTATAATGCCACCTTCCATAATTGTTGATTCTCGTTCAATTAATAAATATGATTATAAACAACCGATTACATCTTCTAATATTAATTACAAGGGAATAAGTGAGATAGAAATTTCTGAGAAAATAAAAAAAATAAATGTATAAAATTAAAGTATAGTAGAATAAATATATGAAAACAGTTATTATAACAGGTGCAGATTCAAGGTTAGGTTTTAAAACCGCAAAAAATTGCAGAAATTTCATAAATATTTGTCAAAATTTTCAAAATATATAAAAAAGACTAAAAATTTATCAAAAACAAATTAAATAAATTATATTATTCAAAAATTTTTATTAATTTCATAAAACTTTACAATTCGTGTAATTCCTATGGTTTTTGACTTTTAAAAATATATCAATATATAATTTAACTCATGATAAAGGAGAAAATATTATGAGTACA
>JAFUUT010000196.1 GCA_017477685.1 bacterium
ATGTTTATTAACCTTGATTCAAAAAATAGGACAGTATTACAAAATGAATCTTTTATTTCAAATGATATAAAACAAAAATTAAAAGATTTTGGTAATAACCTACCAACAGGTAAGGATTATTTAGATTTTTGCAAACAATTGCGTTCGGAACTTGCAAATAACAAAAACGGGATTAACGATTTCCCTGCATTTTCTTTTTATGCAGATAGAACAATAAATTACGCTATAATTGACGAAGATTTTAACGATAAGGAGATTGATAAAATGAATATTCCTTTAAATCAAATATTATATGGTCCTCCGGGAACAGGTAAAACATATAACACTGTTCTAAAAGCAATGAGTATTATTGATAATACGGAATACAAGGATGTTTCAGAAGAACAATACTCTGCTCTAAAAACAAGATTTGACGAGTTAAAACAAGCTGGGCAAATTGAGTTTGTTACCTTCCATCAATCATATTCTTATGAAGAATTTGTTGAAGGAATAAAACCATATATTCCTGAATGGGGAGCTACGGATAACTCTGAAGTTAGATATATTGGTGAAAACGGAATATTCAAAGAAATCTGTAAAAATGCACGACAAATTAAAACCGACAAAACTTCTCATAAAATAGATTTTTCAAGAACCAGAATATTTAAAATGTCACTTGGCGCCAATTGGGAAAATGAAACGGAAGATATTTATAACTACTGTTTAACAAACAATGTGGTTGCTTTGGGTTGGGGCGATGATAAAGATTTTTCAGGTTGTAATACATCAGAAGAATTTAAAAATCTTGATTCAACTTGGGGGGCAAAGGCAGTCGAAATATTTAAGAATTGGATGAGAGTCGGTGATATTATTTTAATATCAAACGGGAATTCAAATATTAAAGCCATCGCACAAATTACAGGGGAATATGAATACCATAATGATAGAGAAATAAGGTATTGCCAGTTTAGAAATGTAAATTGGCTATATAACGGTGACGATATTCCTGTAGCAAAATTCTATGATAAGAAGCTCTCGCAACAAGCAATATATGGATTTTATAACAAGGATAAAGAAGGGAAAGATGATTACAATTCCTCAATAAATACTAATGTTTTAAATGAAATTATTACAGGAAACATAAATAGTGCTGAAGAAAAACCATATATTCTTATTATTGATGAAATTAACCGCGGTGATGTTTCAAAAATATTTGGCGAATTGATTACTTTAATTGAGGAAGATAAACGTATTGGTAATAAATACCAAATGAAAACCACATTGCCATATTCAAAAGAATCATTTGGCGTACCAAATAACTTATACATTATCGGAACAATGAATACGGCAGACCGTTCAATTGCGCTTCTTGATACAGCATTAAGACGTCGTTTTGATTTCGACGAAATTATGCCAAGACCTGAATTGCTTGGTGGCAAAGTTGTTGAAGGTATTAATTTGCAAACTTTATTAACAAAAATAAATGAACGCATTACAAACAAATATGATAGAGATCATCAAATTGGTCATTCATATTTAATGGGTGTAAATACCAAAGAACAACTTGAAAGAGCTTACAAAAATCGAATATTGCCGTTGCTCAATGAATATTTCTACAACGAATCAAAAACCGTTGCCGAGATTTTAAATTGCAGCGAAGATGAACTTAAAACAATTGATTTTATTTCTATTTTAGGTAAAGCTCAAGGTGCATAATTATGGCAGCAACTAAGAATTTAATAGTTGCATACGAACACGACAGACTTTTGAAATGTGATGAAGCCTGCAATAATTGTGTGTCCGAATATATTGATGGCTCTTGCTGTATAAATTATTGTAAGCCTAAGTATTTCAATGAACTTAAGAACTATTGTTCAGCCAAAGATAGTGATTGTGGCTTTGATTATATTTATAAAGAAGGATGCATAAAGTTTGATAAATACACAGGTGTTATACAACTTAAAGATGGCACATATCTTGAAATACTACCTAAAATAGATAAAAATACAAATCTGGATGACAACCGCAAAGTGTTTGAAAATCTTGTATTTGCATCACATAATTTAACACAAGAATATAAACACAATAAAATTAGCGATAGTGATACAAGAAAAGATAATCATATAATTGAAATTTTTATATCTGTTTTTTGTAAAGATATTTTGGAATTATTAAAAAGAGGGATTAAAAAATCCTACATTAGAAAATCAGAAAATCTCAATAATTACAAAGGCAAGTTAAATTTTTCAGAACATATTAAACACAATATCACTTCAAAAAACAAATTTTTTGTCGAATATAGCGAATTTAGTTTAGATATACCGGAAAACAGAATTTTGAAATCCGCTTGTTTATGCTTGATAAAACAAACAGAAATCGAAGAAAATAAAAAAGTTCTAAGACGACTTTTAATTGAGCTTGATGACGTTTCTCCGTGTACGAATCTTGATAAAGATTTACAAGAAAAACAAATAAATAGACTTCACGAATACTATTCAAGACCATTACAATATGCGGAGTTCTTTTTAAGGCACGACAATTTTATGCCGCGCAGAGGAAGAACAGCTCTTCCTGCATTGTTATTTCCGTTAAATAAAATGTTCGAAGACTATATTGAAAATCTGTTTAAACAAAGTAATGTTGATTATTGCGTGCAATATAGCCGTTATAACCTTATTTTTACAGGCGATAAAGAATTATTTAATACACAAATGGATTTTATTATTACATCAAAAGATAAAAACCGAAAACTTATTTTAGATGCCAAGTGGAAAGAACTGGATGTAAATGATGAAAAATTAGGAGTAAGCCAAACAGATTTATATCAATTACACAATTATGCCTCAATTATACGCTCTAAAGAATCAGAAAATGTTTCTATTGCATTATTATACCCGCAAACATCTAAATTTAACGAGGTCAAAGAATGGACTTATTTTGACGGAACTAAAATTTATATTATACCTGTAAATGTCTTAAAAACAGAAGATAATGCTCAATTATTGAGTATTGCTCAAAATTTTTAAAGTCGTTCTATATACCAGTTACTATTTCCAAAATGGTTAAAATTACAATGGAGTTCAAAATAAAAATTAAACTCCAAAGAGTTGTCATCTTTGAAGTTCCAAGAGTATTTATTTAATTGTGTTTTGCGATAACTTTCAAACGCATCCTGAATTTCTTTTGCAAATTTTATCCTGAATTCAGAATACGGAATATCCAACGTTTCTTTTGTTAATTTATTTTTCAAAATCATCTTCAAATCCTCTTATGTTA
>JAFUUT010000197.1 GCA_017477685.1 bacterium
ATTGCGCCTATAGTTATAACACAGTCAGAATTATTGACCATATTATATGCAATTTTATTGCCGTATTTACCTAAATATGTTCCTAAATAACCTTTATAGTCCCAATTTAATAACCCTTTTCCCATTAATAAATTAACTGCAGGATATTGAGATTTCTTAAGAAAATTTATAAGATTATCATGTGCTTCAAATCTTTCAGCTAAAATATCTGCTATTACAATAGGTTTTTTTGCTTTTGACAGTATTTTCATAATATGCTCAATGACTCTATCCAGCATATCGGGATTACTTGTCATTTTTTGAATACATGGGATATCATTTATTTTTACAGAGCAAATATCCTCAGGAATTGCTATATAAACCGGTTTCTTTTCATTAATGAATATTGATAGAACTCTATCTATTTCTGTTTTAGCATTTTTTTCATTTAGATAAGCAGTTGTTTGAACAACATTTGAATAAGTATTTTTAAATGCGTAATAATCTGGATTTGCAAAGTTATGATGCAGCAGAGTTTTTTGAGAAATATTTTTTGTTGAGGGAGTTCCAACTATTTTAATAACAGGAATATATTCGGCAAAACTTCCCGCAATAGCATTAATTGCCGATAATTCACCGACCCCAAAAGTTGTAACCAATGCTCCATATCCTTTAACTCTTGCGTAACCATCGGCAACGTAGCCTGCGTTAAGTTCATTAGTGCAACCTATCCAATTTGTTTTTTTATTTCTTTCGATTGCTTCAATGATATTAAAATTAAAATCACCGGGTAAACCAAATATATCCGTTATTCCTAATTCTTCTAGTCTTTTAATTAAATAATCAACAACTGTTATTTCTGACATAATTTATCTTTCTCCCTTTTCTTGCATTATTAATAAAGGTGCATTTTCGCACCTTTATTTTGTAACTATTACTTTACATTCGCTAAGAACGAAGTTCTAAGCTCATTTTGCTCGGGATTATTGCATATTCAAGTACATATCAACTTCAAGCTGTGTTACATAAGTTCTAAATTTATCACATTCTTTTTCTTTGGCTGAAATAAATTCATCGTAAATATGATTACCTAAAGCATCTTTTATAATTTCATCATCGTCTAATAAATCCAATGCTTCAACTAAACTTGCAGGTAGTGAATCAATTTTGGCTCTTTTTCTTTCCTTTTTAGTCATGTGATAAATATTTTCTTCAACTTGTAATGGTGGTTCAATTTTATTTTCAACACCGTCTAAGATTGCACCCAATATGACAGCTAAAGCTAAATAAGGATTACAACTCGGGTCTGGTGAGCGAAGCTCAACACGAGTTGAATTGCCTCGTTTAGCAGGAACTCTAATTAGAGCAGACCTATTTGCCAAACTCCATGCTAATTACACAGGAGCTTCATATCCGGGAACAAGTCTTTTGTAACTGTTTACAATAGGATTTGTTATAGCCGTAAAGGATTTAACGTGTTTTAATAATCCTCCTATTGAATACAATGCTTCTTTTGATAATTGATAAGTTTTTTCAGAGTCAAAAAATAAATTTTTACCGTCTTTAAATAGGGAAATGTTACAATGCATGCCTGAACCGTTTATACCAAAAATCGGTTTCGGCATAAACGAAGCAACTGCACCGTTTTGTTCCGCAATAGCAGTGACTGCATACTTAAAAGTCATAATATTATCAGCTGTTGTGAGAGCATCAGCATATTTAAAATCGATTTCGTGTTGTCCTCTTGCTACTTCGTGGTGGCTTGCTTCAACTTCAAATCCCATTTCTTTCAGAGTTTTAACCATTATTCTTCTTAGGTTTTCACCTTTATCAACGGGGGCTGCGCTGTAATAACCGGCTTTATCAAAAGTATCCGTTGTTGCAAAACCGTTTTCATCTTGTTTAAAAATAAAAAATTCTGCCTCCGGCCCTACGTTCATTGTGTAGCCTAATTTTTCAGCTCGAGCTATCATCTTTTTAAGATTACATCTAGGGCACCCTTCAAAAGGGGTTCCGTCTGCGTTATGAATATCGCAAATAAATCTTGCAACCTTTGTGTCATCATCACTTCTCCAAGGAATAATCGCAAACGTTTTAAGGTCGGGATAAAAATA
>JAFUUT010000198.1 GCA_017477685.1 bacterium
ATATTCATATTACTCAAAATAAAATATTAATAATGATTGCGTCTAATAATTCATTATTAAATCAATTTAATTTATTCTACATAAAAGAATATAATTATGATAAATTGCATAAAATTTTTGATTTAATTAAATCGTTACATGAAAAGCAATTAGGGTAGACATCAGTCTACAGAATATCTTGAAATAGTTGACTAAAGTTGTTAATTAACATGAGGATGCAGAAAAAGTAACACAAATTTCCAGAAAATTTAAACAAGATTAAATAATTTAAGACTTATATATACTTATTTGAATAGTTATAATTATTTATTACCATTTTTGTATATCTTTTTTCTGTTTATTGCAGAAATCAATTTGCTTTTGCAATATTCTTACTTTTATAGTTCTTTCTGTCTCAGAGATATTTTTATCAGCTTTAACAGTTCTCATTTCTTTATTTAAATTATATAAGTTTGTATTAACTTCCTTTAATGCTTCTCTTTTTCTGGTAGCTGTCGCTTCAGCTTGAGCTTGCTCTTGTTCTATCTTTGACATTTCAATATCTGCTCTTATTGCTTGTTTTGTAGCTTTAACATCTTGCCTGAAGGAATTTCTTACTTCTTTCCAAAAAGATGAAGCATAAGTTGCTGATGATGATACAGCTAAAACCATAATAAGTGTTAATAATTTTTTCATAACGTTTATCCTTTCTTGCCATTTTATATTATCTAATTGACATGTTGTATTTACAATATATAATAAATACAATAAAAAAACAAATATTTGGAAGAAATATGAAAAAAAACTTTAAATTCTCGGAAACCTTAATGCACCATCTTGATAACACTGCAAAGATTTCAAGAGTTCTTGGTGCAAGATATTTTGATAAACATAACGAATTTGATATTACATATAATAACTTCTTAATTATTGAACTTTTGTTTACTAACCCTGATATTCACCAACGAAATATTGCAAGAGCATTGCTTATGGGTACAGCTAATTTAAGCAAAGAACTTGAAAAAATGGAAAGTAAAGGTTTAATCAAACGCACCTTGACGGAAATAAATAAGAAAATGGCTAAAACTGTTCAACTAACTAAAAAAGGTGAGGAAATATATCATACTATTGTCGGTGATTGGGAAAAATTTGTAACAGATTTAGAAAATATTTATACAAAAGAGGAATTAAAAACATTCAAAGAATTTTTGTTAAGAATGAAATCAAAACTTACAGAATCCACAGACATTATATTAGATTAGAAGGAGAAAAAAATGAAAAAATTAGTATTAGGATTATTAGTTAGTACTCTCATTTCAACTTCAGTTTTTGCAAACGCAACATCTGACTTTGAAGCAGGTAAAAAGGCTGTAGAAGCAAAGAATTACCAAATTGCAATAGATTATTTTAATAGTGCAATTAAGCAAAATCCAAACTATGCAGATGCTTATTATGAAAAAGCACAAGTTGAAGGTACAATTGGTAAAAAGGATGACTCTGAAGCATCAATAACAAAATATATTCAACTAAAACCGAATGAAACAAAAGGATATAATGCAAGAGCTGTGTTATATGCTTTCACTAACAGGCAAGAACTTGCACTTAAAGATTTAGATAAATCAATTTCAATTAACAGAAATGATTGGACTACATATAACGCAAGAGCATTAGTTAAACACAATATAAAAGACAAAGCAACTAAAGCTGAAGCATATACTGATATTCAACGTTCATTAGAAATTGCTCCCGATAAAGTTGAAACATACAGATTAAAAGCACTAATGGAACTATCAGACAGAAAATGGATTTCAGCTTGGCTTGATAGCAGATATGCGGACAGTCTTGAAAAAGGGACAAAATAATTTTTAAAATATGTAAAACAGCCGACAGTATTTCATTGTCGGCTGTTAAAATGTGAATAGATTAATATATATGGTAATTAAATAAAAAAGAAATAGGGAATTTATGAAAGGATTATTGGCAATATTATTGGTCGGGATTTTAGCATTTGCGAACCCTGCCGTACCGAATAATTACACCACATCTGTAAAGACAGGCGGAGAAGTTGAAGCGAAATACATTAAAGCAGGAAGTTATGAAGTAAAATATTTTGAAGAAAAAACAACCGAAAATTTCAAAAAATACGAAGTCTATTATCCAAAAGATTTAGAAATAACAAACACAAAATATCCTGTTGTTGTTTTTGTAAATGGTTCAGGAGTTAAAGGTTCAAGATATAAGGCATTATTTAGGCATTTAGCATCTTGGGGATTTATTGTACTTGGAAATGAAGATGAAAGTTCTTGGGCCGGAACTTCTACCGATAAAACCCTTGCTTTTATTCTTGATAAAAATAAAGACAGTAACAGTATTTTTTATAACAAAATTGATACAAATAACATTGGTGCTTCCGGACATTCACAGGGCGGAGCAGGTATATTTAATGCAATTACAACAAATGAACATAGTTCGATGTACAAAACTGCAGTTGCATTATCTCCGACTCATGAAGAACTTGCAAACGGACTAAAATGGAATTATGATTTAACAAAAGTAAAAATTCCGATATTAATGATAGCGGGTACTAAAGGTGATTTTGAAACACAAACAGTCATACCGTTAGAAGCTATGATTAAAATGTATGATAAATTAAATGTTCAAAAAGTTATGATGAGAAAAGTCGATATTGAACACGGACAAATGCTATATGAGGCTGACGGCTATGTAACGGCGTGGTTTATGTGGCGATTAAAAGATGATTCTTACGCAGGCTCCGCATTCAAAGGACAAAACGCAGAAATATTCAATAACAACCTTTATCAAGATGTAAAATCAAATATTCTAAATTAAAAAAATGAATAATCAAAACAATAATAACAATAATAATAACAAAGTAGCATTAGTTCTTGAAGGCGGGGCTATGAGGGGCTTGTACACCGCCGGTGTTTTAGATGTGTTCATGAAAAACGATATAAAGGTCGATACTATCTTTGGTGTGTCCGCAGGTGCTTTGTTTGGAGTAAATTACAAATCAAAACAAATGGGAAGGGCCTTAAGATATAACCTAAAATATGCACAGGATAAAAGGTATATGGGTTTGTATTCTCTTATTACCACGGGTGATGTTATGAACAGAGAATTTTGTTTTAACAAGCTTGTTTACGAGTTGGATCCGTTTGATATAGAAACATATAATAAATCAAAAATAGA
>JAFUUT010000199.1 GCA_017477685.1 bacterium
CGTGCAGACGGCTGAGGGTAGAATTTCAAAACGAAGAATGAGTTTTAGAAATTCGGGTGAGGGAATAGGGGTAAGGTATGCGAACCGTTATTTAGGTTCGCTCTCGATTTTTGTCCTTCGGACAAAAACGTATAAACAAATTACACTTATATCTTGTGAGCGGAACGATGCCGAAGGAAGCGTAGATAATAGTGTGTTTTTCTTTTCGGTTCACTTTTCTTTTTACGTCACAATTAAAAAGAAAAGTGAACAAAATATAGGTACATTTCAATATACACATGTGGCTAATACCTTTTTCCGTATTTGACTGTAATATATGCATGATATGTGTGAAAAAGAAAGGAACATGGTCAATGGAGTTTACAGAAAAAGAATCCTATTTTAATCTTCAAATTCAAATAAGAAGAATTCGCATTTTAAAAAAAATCTTAGGAATAGAAGATTGTGATTTAGATATTAGTGAATTTGAACTGCAAAATATTATAGAAGAAATATTATAAAATTTTGACTTTGAAATAATCCTCATTATATACATGCAAAAGACTCATATGAACGGATGATTTTTCCTGAAAAAATTGAGATTTTAGGTATAAATGACCGATAATAAGAGTATAAAAGAAGGTAGTTATAATGAGATTAAACGGCGGAATTTTTTACAATTACAACGGTTTAACCACATCCATAAGAGCTATGCACTTGCAGAGCGTACTTTTAGAGATGCGTAATGAAAATGTCGGCGGCTTTGATAAAATCGGTTATCAAAGAAAAGAACCTGTCGTTTCTTCTTTTACCGAGTATATGGGTGTAAATGCTTTATCTCAAACAATTGATGATAAGGTGGGACGTATTGGTGTCTCAGGAAACCCTCTGGATATTGCAATTGCAAACAAAGGATATTTCCAAGTCGAAACTCCAAACGGAATAAAATTGACGAGGGATGGTCGGTTTAAAATAGGAAAAGACGGGTCATTATTGACGCTGGAAGACCACAAAGTTCTTTCTACTGCCGGTGTACCTATTAAATTGCCGTCAATCCCTCAAGATTTAAATCATTTCAAAGTTGACAGAAACGGTAAAATTCAATTATTTGACGAGAAAAAGCAGAAACTGTCTTTTGTCGGCAGAATCGGTGTAGTTGATGCAAACGGTTTAGTTGTGACTGAACCAAATATAAAACAAGGCTACAACGAATATTCAAACGTATCACTTCAAGAAGAATTTATAAAAATGATGCCTATTATGAAAAACTTTGATGCAAACAGACAAATGTTCATGCTTCAGAATTCTGTTTTAGGCAAAGCTATACAACAATTAGGTTCATCATAAACAATTAGAGGTTAAAGCAAATGTATAATTTTCAAGCAATAATTTCAAAAGGTACAAACAATGCGCTGGTACAATTCGAGCGATTCGGAATGCTTGCGCACAATTTGTCAAACGTCGACACTAACGGTTATAAAAAACAAACATTTGAACAAATCCTCAAAGAAGATGGCTATTTAACAGGTTCTGTGCGTACGGATTATTCTCAAGGCTCTGTACGTGTAACCGAAAATCCATATGACGTTGCAATAGACGGCCCCGGATATATTCCTGTAACTTCTCCTACAGGAGAAGTCCAATACACAAGAGATGGTGCTTTCCGTTTAGGCAAAGACGGTTATCTTGTGACAAGCGACGGGTGGATGGTCGGTGACGGAATAAAAATTCCGGCAAATTGCTACAAATTTGTAATTAAGAAAAACGGCGAAGTAATTTCATACGATTCGCACAACGACAAGCCTAAAAAACTCGGTCATATTCCGCTGATTCAGTTTGATAACCCTGACGGAATGGAACAAACCGACATGGATAGATTGATTGCAACTGATGATGCAGGGGTCGGCAGACTTGTAAAAAATCACGATTTCTTTAAACAAGCATGCCTTGAAAGAGCAAACGTCAGTGTTTATTCGTCTGCAAACGATTTATTAAGACTGAATGCCTCAATGCTTGCAAGTATGCAAATGTTAAAAGTCGCAGACCAAATGTATAACAAAGCAATTAACATAAGAGAAGGTTAAGCAAAATAGAAAGGTTTAAACAATGTACACACCACTCGACAGTATGGGCAAAGTAAATTTAATGATGGACTTAATTGCACAAAAACAAAGAGCATTAGGTGCAAATATTGCCAATGTTGATACTCCGGGATATATTAGACAGGATATCGATTTCGGGCAGTATTTGAGTACAATGAACAGCCCTTTAGAAAC
>JAFUUT010000200.1 GCA_017477685.1 bacterium
AAAGATGCAGATTCTGCAACGTATTTTCTTAATAACTCCATGTATCTGTCTGATATGAGAAAATCATCTGAGGCGATAAAAGATACCGCCTATACAATGGAACTTGATCAGACGTACAAAAGATTCTTTAATGAGGGAATCGGATATATTAAAGGTTTCTTCTCCATGCTTGTATCGAATGTCATACCTTTAGGATTAGGCATTGGTGCCGTCTTTGGAGGTAAAGCCGCATCAAAAATGAGTGCTGTGGGAATTGCAGCATACGCAATTTACAGAGTAATTCGTAGTGCATTCGGTATTGGAGTGCCTAACGGCTTAAAAATGAATTAATTTATTTTATCTAAATATTTTTTATACAAATCAGGGCGCCTAATTTTAGTGCGTTCTATTTGCTGTTCCAATCTGTATTGCGCTATTTCTTTGTGATTACCGTTTAACAAAACATCCGGAACAACATACCCCCTGAAATCTCTTGGCTTTGTATATTGAGGATACTCTAAAAGCCCGTTTGAAAAACTATCCTCGTGCGCTGATTCAATCTTGCCCAAAGTACCTTCAATTTTACGGCTCACCGCATCAAGCAGACATAATGCCGGCAGCTCGCCACCAGTTAAAACAAAATCTCCCAGAGAAATTTCCTTTGGTTTTATAATCTCTCTGATTCGCTCATCAAAGCCCTCATAATGACCGCAAAGCATTATAACCTGACTATAAGATGACAATTCGCATACTAAATCTTCATTTAAAGGCTCACCCTGAGGTGAAAGCATTACAGTAACAGAATTTTCTTCTTTTTTTATGCTCTCATACGCATCAACAAACGGCTGAGGAGCCAAAACCATACCGGCACCACCACCATAAGGAGTATCGTCCACCTTTTTATGTTTATCCAATGTAAAATCCCTCGGATTTATTGTATTAACTTCAAAAACATGAGCATCCTTCGCACGTTTCATTATACTTACATCACAATAATTCTGAATTATCTCAGGAAATAAAGTTAAAACATCAAATCTCATTCCAATAGTCCTTCAATATTATTTATTTCAATTTTTTTATTCTTTAAATCAACCTTTGGAACAATTGCTTTTACAAAAGGAACTAATGATATATTTTTACTCTTTGTTTTTACGGAAAGCAAATCAGTTGCACCATTATTGGAAACCCCTATAACAAAGCCTAAACTTTCACCGCTTTCAGAATCAATTACGGACATACCGACCAGTTCATCAATTAAGAATTCATCTTCATCCAAATTTTGACGCACTGTATCCTCTTTAACGAACAAAAGAGAGCCTTTATAGGGCAACAATGCATCTATAGAATCAATGCCCTTAAATTTTACAAGTAATTCTTTCTTATTCGGGCGGCAAGAAGTTATGACTAATTCAAGATAATCACCATTTTGCTTGACATAAACCGAACTAAGTCCCATGAAAAAATCTTGACGGTTCTTTGAATAACCAACCTTAGCTTCGCCTTTCAGACCATGAAAGTTCAAAATCTTACCGACAGAAATATACTTATCCATAATTATTCTTTCGGAGTTTCTTCACTTTCGGATTTTTTAGGTCTGCCGCGTTTTTTCTTTGGTTCATCGGCTTCTTCATCATGTTCTTCTGCAGGAGCTTGACTTGCAGCTTTTGCAGCTTTTGCGGCATTAGCAGCCTCAGCTTTTTTAAGAAGTTCTTCCGGAACATCAGTTCGGTCAGCATTCCATCTTTCAAGACCCATCTGAGCTCTTACAAGACCGATACCTACGTGAACACGCCATTCATCCATTTTAAGCTGTGATGCAATAATTTTATGACATCCTATAGGAGGCAACGGCAGTAACGGCTCATAAAGCATCTTGATAGCGTTCAGCTGATCAGGACTAATTGCCAGCTTACGTTTAGGGTACGGCAATTTCGGAAGCATCATTTTCTGCCTTACTAAATTTATACCGAAAAATACTTTTCGTGGCTCTAATCCTATTTTTTCACCAATTACTTCATGTGCATCAGGATTTGGAAGCGGGAGCATTAATTTATATAAAAGTTCAATTTGTTCTAATTGCTCCTTACTTACTAACAATGGCTTAGGCGCCTTGTTCCTGTTATTCGGTCTTTTATTATTAAACCTGTTATTACCTTGAGGGCGTCTTTGCTGAAATCCGCCGTTTGGTCTGTTATTATTATATCTGTTATTATTTCCGTAACCGCCTTGACGGTTGTTGTTATAAGGTCTGTTACCGCCTTGACGATTGTCACGGTTATATCCGCCCTGACGGTTATTATTTCTGTTATAACCATTATTCTGTCTTGGGCGATTATAATTCCCTTGGTTATTGTATTGGCGAGGTCTTTCATCTCCTCCGCCGGCAGAATAACTTGAATAAAACTGCGGATTATTTTCGGTTGAATAATTCTCAACAGGAGCCGAGGACTGTTCATCCGGTGCTGATACAGGTGGTCCTCCCTCAGGAGAATCTATCATCATTTTCTTATCCGGATACAGACAATCAGGGCAAATGACTCTTTTTGGGTTTTTTGTCTCAAACTCGCGACCGCACTTAATGCACTTGTTTACATACATAATATTTAAGCCTCTTAACTAAAAAATAAAATAAATAAAAAAATTAATCCTCACAATATAAATCGATTTAAAATAAAATTTCCAATTTCTCTACTTATTTTAACATATATTAATAATATTTGCAAGCCCCCAAAATTATTTCTCTACCATAAAGGTTACAGGCCCGTCATTGACAAGAGAAACATCCATCATTGCTGCAAATTTACCTGTTTCAACTTTTAGCTGCGACTTCCTTGCCTGAGAGACAAAATACTCATATAATTCATTCGCTCTTTGGGGTAACTCAGCCTTGTCAAAACTCGGGCGGGTACCTTTTTTACAATCACCGCAAAGAGTAAACTGAGAAACTACAAGCATATCACCCTTGACATCTTTCAAAGAGTAATTCATTTTTTCATTTTCATCTTCAAAAATGCGTAAATTTAAAACTTTATCACAGAGTTTATCAGCGTTTTCTGTTGTATCACCTTTTTCTACCCCTAAAAACACCAACATTCCTTGTCCTATAGAGGAAAACAATTTCCCGTCAATAGTAACAGATGCATTTTTTACTCTTTGAATAAGTGCTTTCATTATTTCATACCTCACTTGTTAATTTATTTATACCTATTTTAATATAAAAAAGCAATTTTTACTTCCCAAAATACTTTATATAATTATAGGGGAAACGATGCTAAAAATCTGTACAAAATGCTTAATACCTGGAGCAATAAGTCTGGCAAGAAAAGGCCGCAGACTTCCTTTGGATGTAAAAATCGACCCCAAAACATTAGAATACAATCCTGTATTTAAGCCTGCGGAATACGTAAACGGCGGAATTAGTTCCAGAGTTTATGATGTTGAGGGATATCCTAATTTGGTAATAAGGATATCGCATTGTCTTGAAAAATATTGTCCACTCAAATTAAAACGAGCAAATAACCCAATAACAGGGACTATTGCATCCGGTTACAATGAGGAAATTACCGTAATGAAAAAGCTCTCGGGTTCTCCCCTTTACGGCAAAAGATGGGACTCAAGAGATACACCGGATATTGATGAGTTTAGAAGAACACTAACAATGCTATCTGATCTCCCGGATTCAGCATTCGAAAAATATATAGATGATGTGGCAAAAATAAGAGAAAACGGTTACAAACTTGACCTAGTGAATCCTAATAACCTTCTTATAGATTTTGAGAAAGGAGAAATCAATATTTGTGATCTATCAAAAGGGCATAATTTTAAAAATTATCCAAATGCAGGAGATTTTTATCCGTTTTTAGATGCGGAAAGACTATTTCAGCTTATGGAAAATTCAACAGTCGCAGAACGGCAAGAAATAACCCGAGGAGTTCAAAGCTTTTTTGACAGAATAAAAGAAATCGGCAAACGCAAAGGACTTGATTTGAGGGTAGAAGCGGAGGATGAGAACAAGCTGCAAGATTTTATTGTTCACGTATATAACGGTGCCGTCAAAGAAAATCAGTTTAAGCTGAAAGATAAAATAACAAAAAACATGACACCTAAAAAAGGCTTTTTGGAAAAGATAAAGGGGCTATATGAAATAAATAAGAAAAAAGCCGGCTTATAACCAAAAAATCTGAATAAAAAGTTACACCCCTGCTTTTGCGAATAATTCCGCTTTCGTAATCTTCCTGCCGCATGATTTGTGTTCATCACAAAAACCAAAGAATTCACATTTAGGGACAAGATATTCTTTTAACCACGGTTCTTGTTTAGTCAGTTCATTACACATACCTTTAACAAGCATGCGAATTTCATACTGCGCACGAGTACACAAACGAAGCTGCGCGAGGTGAATCATTTCTCTTAAATTTAAACTTGCAACCAAAGACGATGCTGCAGCATTCGGCAGAACTGCTCTTGCATCTTCTGCAGGAATACCTGCATCAACAAATTCCTGATACATATTAGAAATTTCACCCATAAATGAAACAAATTTTTCCCTTAATTCATGATCTTTGTCTATTGTTGGCGGAATCAAATAATCAAATTGCCCTTTTTCCTGAACATAACGCTGAGATTTTTGAGAAAATGACATTAAACGATGTCTTACAAGCTGGTGAGTACAAGCTCTTGAAACATTAGATATCGCAAAACTTACCTGAATGTGCTCAATCGTAGAATGATGACCTGATGCGACAACATTTCGGATTAATTTGAGCATCTTTCCTTCATCAGCATCATTTTCATACATCTCAACAGGGGAAACTGCACTATAACAAGTTCTGCATGCTGTATATACAGTTTTTAATATATTCTCCGGTTTGGAAATCAACTTTACAACCGGCTTATTATTTCTCTCATCCATTCTAAATTCACCTCTTAATTAATATATTAAGACATGAACATGGGTTGCGCAAATTATTAAGATAATTATAAATTCTGTAATGCGTTTTTATTACTTTCGATACTTTCTTTAAGCATCTTTTTAACAATATCGCCTTGGGTATCAAGCATTTTACAAACAGTTTCAATATTTCTTACTTTCGTAGAAAGAATAGTATCGGCATTTGCCGTAATGTTTCCTGAAATATTTTGATATGCAGCCAAAGCCGCAGA
>JAFUUT010000201.1 GCA_017477685.1 bacterium
GAACATAAGAGCCAAGCCCGACAGGTAAGTTTTTATATATGACAACAAATTTCCCTCCCAGAGAATCTCCGTTTTCTTTCGCGTGGTCTATTTCTTGGTGAAATTTGTCGGGGCAGCACGCACTTCCGATTTGTGTAACTTCTGAGTATCCTGTTATATCAAGTTTTTTTAATAATAATTTTGCAATGGCGCCGACTGCGACTTCGATTGCTGTTTTTCTTGCGCTTGAGCGTTCAAGAATATTGCGCAAATCCTTTTGATTATATTTGACTGAGCCGGCATAATCAGCATGTCCCGGACGATATACCGAAAAAGATTTATCATCTGTATAATCATTCGGGGATGTACTCATAACCTTTTGCCAATTTTCAAAATCGCGATTTTTAACAACAAGCGTAATAGGTGAACCGATTGTTTTGCCAAATCTTACTCCGGAAGTTATTTCAACAGTATCGGCTTCTATTTGCATTCTCTCGCCGCGTCCGTAACCTTGCTGGCGGCGTTTAAGTTCACTATTGATAAAATCAATGTCAATTTCTAATCCCGCCGGTACTCCTTCAATTATTGCACTTAAGCATTTGCCGTGGCTTTCACCTGATGTTAAAAATCTGAATTTTTCCATTATTTTCCCTTTTTATTTTGAATAATTTTAGTCTAGCAGTTTTTTGTTTTATTATCAATTTGTGAATATATGTATTATTATTGTTAAATACAAAAAATCATGCTCTATACGGTTTACAGATATTGATATATAAATTTATTTTCAATTGCTAATAGTTTGGAGCAGTTTAGCAGCAGGTGCGTATTCAGGAAGTATATCCAAACAAATATCAAGTTCTTTTTTTGCATCTTTAATGTTTTTTTGTTTGTCATAATAAATATATGCCAGCATGTAATGTAATTCAGGGTCTTTGTATAATTTTTCTTTTGCTCTTTCCAAAAAAAACATAGCCGCAGGCATGAGATTATGCGCCCAAAAAACTCTGCCTATAAATTTGTAGCACTCCATGTTATAAAATGCCATAAAATCCGCATAGCGAATTATTTTTTCAACGTAATCTCCCTTGCAATATGTAATAAGAATACTCAGGTCGATTTCTAAAAAGTTTCTTATTTCAAAATAAGTAGGAGCAGAAGAAATTTGCCCTGTTATCATTTGAATTAAAACTTTTGCCCAATGCGCACGAATGTTATCATTTGAGGCTTTGTCAAAATCTGCCATGGCATTTTTAAAGTTATCCAGAATGATATTGCAATATCCTGCTTCAATATAACAGTTATTTTTTTCAAAAAAGTTCTTACAGCCTTTTATTCTGCCTGATAAAAAATCTTTTTTTACCTGTTCATACTTAGAAGATGATGCCATTATTTTTTAATTTTTATTGTTGTTATCAAATGTTTGCAGGTCGTTCATACTATTTGAAGACGCACTTTGACTATTGATATTCTGTTGCAATTTTCTCAACTGCATTTGTTTATATTCTTTTTCAAGTTCAGGAGCAAAGCCGCTGCCGTATGGAGCTCTTATGAATTGATCCAAAGCAGCATCTTGATTGCTGAACGGTAAATCAATTGCACCTTCTTTTTTCTCGCCTTTGTTATTGTTGTTATTATTATTTCCTGCGACTTGACTCATTTGGTCATACAACGCATCCATATTTCTGTTTACCAGAGTTTGCGGGTCTATCAGAGTCATTTCTTCTACAGTTTTTCCTACTGCTATATCTGCATAAGGGTAGATTAACTCAGGTTCGTTGACATTTTGGTAGCATGCTTCACTGCTGTTACCCATAACGCAGTTTCTGCCATTTGTAGCATATTTAACTATCATAGCATTATCGTTAAGTGCAATTACTCTTTCGTATGCTTTTACTGCGTTATCTTTATCATTGACTTTTGCATAACTCATTGCAAGATAATAAAAGCCTAATGTATCTGTCGGGTGTAATCTTACATATGAGATACATTCTTGCAGACATCCTGCAAAATTACTCTTTTTATATTTCAATTTTATACTGTCTAAAGTCGGATTTTTGTAGAATGAAGGGCCTTTTTCCCAGCCATTCTCGAGGCTCGGATCGCCATATACTTTTAGAGAAGATTCTCTGAGTGTATCATTTCTACGTTTGTTACCGTTATTATTGTTTGCTGATGTTTTGTTTTTTGCAGCAGCAGCTTGGGCAGCAGCACCATGTCCGGGTGGTCTTAGGGAATTGCTGTAGTATTCTCCCATTACTGTTTCACGCTCTGATTGTACGCGATTTTCTTCTCTGTGTGTATCTGCATACAAGTCATATGTTTTTAATGGGTTCTGAAAACCATATGCTGTATTCGGTACCACACTCACAGCTAATAATGCCGCTAATATCAAACTAATTTTCTTATACATATACTGCCCTCTTAGCATAAATTTCTACTTTATAGGCATTATATGATATTAAATATTATTCGTCATAGTCTAAACGTATGAAATTTTATAAATTATTTTGTGCAAATTTACATCCGCAATAATTTTGTCTGTATAAATTTAAAGATTTTGAGATATTATTTGTTTTTAAAAATCCGTCTTGTTTTCTAAAATTGGTGGAATTATAAGTCAGTTTGTATTTTTCTGCAATTTTATTTCCGATTTTAGTCAATTTTTCATAATCCTTGTGAGGACTTATAACCATAGAAGTTGTAAATTCTTCAATTCCGAGTTCAATTGCTTTTTGTGCAGCTTTATCAAGCCTTAATTCAAAACACTTGTCGCATCGCAGACCTTTTTCAGGTTCATTTTCAAGTCCTTTTACAATTTGATAATAATTGTCTGTATCATATTCTCCTTCAATTAAATTACACCCAAAATATGAGCATAATTTTTTTTCGGCATCAAGTCTTTTTTGATATTCTTCTTGGGGGTATATATTAGGGTTATAAAAATACACAACAACCTCATATCCCATATCTTTTAGATAAGATATAGGATAGCCTGAACATATTCCGCAGCAAGCATGCAGGAGAATTTTTTTAGAAAAGGGTATGTTTTGGAATTCCGCCATGTTCTATTACCCATTTCTTTAGTTCAGGATATGGTTTAATCCCCATTTCAAGGTCCTCTCCCATTTTCAAAAGAGGGGTACCCATTGCATTTTGATCCATTGCGTATTTGATATCTTTTTGTATTGTTTCATTTATTTCAGGGCTTTTGGCATCTTTCATTAATTTATCCATATCCAAGTCAAAACCTGAATTTTTCAATGTCTCTATTACGCTTTCTTCATCTGCCGGTTTTTTCTCAAAGAATAAAGATTCAACTTCCCAGAATTTTCCTTGTTTTTCTGCTGCAAGGCTGTATTGTGCCATAGTACATGAACCAACGTGGAAAGCTCGTTCAAGATATCTGTTGCATTCCATATCCAATGGTAAGCTATGAGCTTCTATTCTAATATTTTCAAATTCTTTTGCAATTTTGTGCAGCATAACATTGCATGCAAAGCACATTGGACAATTATAATCGGAATATACATACAAAATTACTGCTTCTTTTGAATCGGAACCTAAAACATTCCCTTTAACCGCATATTTATTAACTTTTGCATAAGCATATTGTCCTATAGATCTGTGGAATTTTAAGGCAGGTGAGAATTTTGCACTTGTATATGTCCAGCCCAAAAATCCGCAGGCTGCAAGCATTACAAAGATAAATGCTATTCTGTAAGGAATTGGCTTTAGAGCATCAACAAAATCTTTCCAGCTTTGTTTGACAGCTCCTATAAAATGCTTATCAAGTCCGGCTGCCGCAACTAAACCGATAAATAAATTTATAACATAAGTTACGACGCACATTATACATATTTTCTTGATAACAAACAAACTGACTCCGGCAAGTATCATTGATATTGTGAAAGAAATTATACCCAAAGCCGCTATGTAGTGGTATTTATTTTTGAATACTTCCAGAAATCTTAAGAACGGAACTTTTTTCAAAGTATCAACGCTCAAAAGCATTAAGATAAAAGAATATAAAAATAATCCCCAATATGCTAAAGGTACTCCCAAAAATTGTGATTCTGTTGTTCTTGCAACCCCGTCACAATCAATTAAATCATTTATTGCACAAAAACTTGGAAGTGCATATTGGTTAAAGTTTGCCTGATAGTATATGAAAGCTAAGTCAACTGTTACAAGTAAACCCAGCAAAACAAGTATAAATATTATTAAAGATTTTTTTTGATTTGTCATAATACATCTCCCCTTTTATAGCTTTATATTACTTGTATAAAGAAAATTAATCAACTTGTTAATATTGTTGGTTTTGGTGTATTTTCTATCAAAAGTAATTTTTGTTTAACAAATTCTCCGTATGCAAATCCCCCGAGATGTCCGCTTTTGCTGATGACTCTGTGGCAAGGAATTATTATCATAATCGGGTTTTTGTTGCAGGCAGAGCCGACTGCTCTTTGAGAATTTATATTTCCGATATTTTTGGCAATTTCTGAATAACTTTTTGTTTTACTGTATGGAATATTTAATAATTCAGACCATACTTTCTTTTGAAATTCTGTTCCTTTTGGATTAATTTTTATATCAAAATTTTTTCTCTCGCCATTAAAATATTCATTTAATTGTGTTTTTATTCTTTTTATAAAGTTTGTTTCAGGACAAGATGTATATGCTTGTTCTGTAATTCTAAGAGAAATTAGTTTGTCATTTTTCGATATAATTTCCAATATTCCAATCGGAGAATTATAATAATATTTTTCCATAGCCGGATTATACTACAAAGTTATAATTTATATGGTATTATTTATACGGTTATAGTATTAAGTATTGGTGGTTAAATGAAAAAGATAATTTTAACGATAATAGTATTGTTTGGTTTTTTATCGTCAAGTGTTTGGGCATCGCAAATTTCATATGACAAAAGTGGTTTTGTGCCGATTTATACTGTAGTTGATGATGCTGTTTATGATATAAGGTATTATTCATCAAATAATTTTACCGGTAATAAAATAAATGGTTATAAAGCCCCTATTGCGTATATAACCAAAGAAGGAGCAAAAGCTTTGGTATCTGCGGCTGATGATTTGAGAAAACAGGGTTACAGATTACTTATCTGGGATACTTACAGACCGCAAAAAGCTGTTGATAACTTTGTTGAATGGATAAATAATCCAAAAGATGACGGAGATAAATCATTTTATCCGACCCTTAAAAAATCTGATTTACTAAAAGGCCAATATATAATGGAAAAATCAGGACACACAAGAGGTTCTACGGTAGATTTAACTATAATCAAAAAAGACGGTTCTTTTGTCGATATGGGTGGAACTTTTGATTTATTCAGCGAAATTTCACATCCTGATTATAAAAAATTAACACGTGAGCAAAAGAAAAATCGAAAAATCCTGCATGATGCAATGATTAGGGCAGGATTTAAGGGTATCGATTCTGAATGGTGGCATTTTACTTTAGAAAATGAACCATATCCTGATACTTATTTTGATTTTGACGTTGAGTAAAGATAACATAGCAAAAAATATTTTTTACAGGGTTTATATTTGTATATGAAAATATATTTTCCTAATTGTAAAAGATATATAAGAGTAAAGATTGCTCACAAGTCTAAGGGATTGTATTCTCGTCGGAATATCACTCCTGAGCCGGCTGAAGCGCGGATTTTGCATGGAGTTGTTATGACCCCAACGTCTGATGGGGGTATTAAATATACTTTAGAAAAAAATAAACAATTACCTTTAGCATACAATTTTTTGTTACACAAACCAAAACGAAAAAGTTTACATATAACAAATCTCACAAATGAACTTGAAACAGTTTATTATGATGGTTCTGAGCTTGCTGACATATTTGAACAAAATCCTCATCTAAGCAGGACTGTCGGTGCACTCCCTCAAAAATGGGGCAGAAAAATCGGAGCCTCAAAAGAAAAAAGAGAGCAAATAGACAAACTGTTTTCTAAGTTTGCAAAAAAATTTCATAAGTTAGTAAAGAATAAAGATTCAAAAGTCGAAATAAATACCGGACGGCTCGAAAAAGAATTATCAAAAGTTCTATCAAGTAAAGTTGAGATATCAAAATTGGGGAAAGGAGTTTGGGGACAAACATACAAAATTAATGTTGATTCGCAAGATTTTGTTTTAAAAGTTTATTATCGTGATAAATCCCCAAAAGGTTATGGTTCGTCGATATATTATCATGGGAATTATCACGAACTTTCTTCTGCCGTTTGGTCTTCCAAAAATGATGCCGGGAAATATGCAATGTTTTATATGGGAAGATTTGGTGAAAAACATAACGGTTATATGCTTACACGATATATACCTAAAGAAGATACAAACAGAATTTATAATAATTTACCTGAAATTTCAAAACAAAATTTTGTCTTTTCAAAATATATCCACAGGTTAAGCTGTGGAGATTTAGGTCGCGAATTCTCTAATTTACACGGTAGAAAAGTTATAGATTTTGGATACACTTTCATCTCAGACGCCGGTAAACTCGACAGAAAGACTTATCTTCTTACAAAAACTTTAGGCAGACTAATAGATGAAAATAATTCAAAAGAGCTTGATATGATTATTGCTAAAAATCAAGGCACAGAAGAACTTGAGCAGGCTAAATCCTTCTTGCAATATTTAATAAACAGATACACAACAGTGAATAATGCGCAAATTTTAAAAACGAAAGCCTCTATGCTTGCAAAACTCGGACTGGATTACACTCCGGATATCAGATATATATTATCTTGTATGAGGTTTCCTTTACACACAAAATATGAAATGGCAACAAATATTAATATCAAAAACTATAGCCAAATATTAGATATACCGCAAAACTCATTTGAAAATCTTTGGTACAAATACCAAAAAATAATAGGGCTAACAAAACTTATGACAAAATTAAACTAAATTCTTTA
>JAFUUT010000202.1 GCA_017477685.1 bacterium
ATATTAAAATAATCGACAATTTGGATAGTGAAATGGTTGATTATTATGAAAATGATATTGATGAAGAATCAAAAGAACTTCGTGAAGAACCTGAAACTTTGCCGACATTGTATATAAGAAGAACCGTTCGTTCCGGTCAAAGTATTTCTTCTGACGGTAATATCGTTGTTATCGGTGATGTTAATCCGGGGGCAGAAATAATTGCAAAAGGTGATATTACTGTATGGGGAATTTTGGGCGGAATAGCTCATGCAGGTTCGGAAAATAATAATTATGCAAGAATAAGAGCCCTAAAATTGAACCCTGTTCAAATCAGAATTGGGGATATTTTTGCAAGAAGACCTGATACTGTTAACATGCCGTTTATACAAAAAACTAGTGTGTACACTCCGGAAGAAGCGTTTGCGTATAAAGGCAGTATTGTTATAAAAAAAATACATGATGGAAATTAAGGAGAAATAAATGACTGGTAAAGTAATAGTAATAACATCAGGAAAAGGCGGTGTCGGAAAAACTACTACTAATGCAAATATTGGAACTGCTTTAGCAAGAGCAGGCAAAAAAGTAGTCATGATAGATACCGACTTGGGATTAAGAAACCTTGATTTATTACTTGGTTTAGAAAACAGAATTGTGTATACAATTGTGGATGTTGTGGAAGAAAGATGCAAATTAAAACAAGCACTTGTTAAAGATAAAAAGAATCCTAATTTATGCTTGCTTGCGGCTGCACAAACAAGAGATAAATCAGCAGTGACGGAAGAACAATTAAAAAATATATGCGAAGAATTAAAGAAAAGTTTTGACTTCGTATTAGTCGATTGTCCTGCAGGTATAGAACAAGGATTTCAAAACGCAGTTGCAGGGGCTTCTGAAGCTATTGTCGTTACGACTCCTGAAATGTCTGCTGTCAGAGATGCTGACAGAATTATCGGACTTTTGGAAGCAAGGGAAGAAATTAAATCATACAAACTTCTTTTGAACCGGTATAGACCGCATATGGCAGCGGCAAAAGATATGATGAGTGCAGA
The DNA here is from genome assembly GCA_017477685.1 of bacterium. Taxonomy (GTDB): domain Bacteria; phylum Cyanobacteriota; class Vampirovibrionia; order Gastranaerophilales; family Gastranaerophilaceae; genus Zag111. Next base: position 1,032 of record JAFUUT010000202.1, read on the forward strand.
TGAAGTTGTAGAACTTTTGTCTGCTGAGCTGCTCGGAATAATTCCTGAAGATACAGGTATTATTACATCTACTAATAAAGGAGAACCTATAGTCAATGACGAGAATTCACTGGCCGGCAGAGCATACAGAAATGTTGCGGAACGTATTATGGGAAATGATGTTCCTATAATTGATTTTGAAGAAGAAGCAAAATTCTCTAACAAAGTTAAAAAGTTCTTCTCTAAATTCCTGAAAAAAGGAAAGGAGAACTAAAATGGCGGAGAATATTTTTGCGGAAATTTATAACAAAATTTTAGGACTCTTTGGTCAAGCTACTCAAAAAGAAGATTCTAAAGATGTTGCTGTTAACAGATTAAGACTTGTTTTGATGCAAGACAGAACTAATCTTACTCCTGAAATCATGCAGCGTATGCGCAAAGAGCTTATTGAACTTCTTTCAAAATATGTTGAACTTGATAAAGAAGCTTTGGAATTGAACTTTGAACAAGAAGGTGAACAGATGGCTCTTATGCTTTCTATTCCTGTTGTCAGGGCAAAAGATGAAGCCGAGATTGAAGCTGCTTTAAAAGAAGACGAAGAAAAAGGAAATTCTGAAGATGAATCTGATGAAGAAACAGAAAATTCAGAAGAAGAAACTTCAGAAGATGAATCCCAAGAAGCTGCCGAAAATGGGGAAGAAAAATCCGAAGAACAAAATGAGGAAGAAATAGAAATTACTGAAGGTTCCGAGCAATCTCAAGAAGAAAACGAAGAAGATAAACCTGAAGAATCTTCCGAACCTAAAAAAAGAGGACGTAAAAAGTCTGAAGAATAATAAGTTTTTAGTTAAAGACATGAGCCTTTGTTAGTTTGTGTCTTTAACTTTTTTAAAGTATTTAGCGGAGATAAGAAGATGAAAGAATTACCTGCAGAGTTAAGCAAATTTAATTGGGGTGCATTTTTGCTCAATTGGATTTGGGGTGTAATTCACAAAAAATATATTACACTTTTGATTATACCGGCATCTATTGTGCCTATTATAGGTCCTTTAGCGATGTCTATTTGGTTTGGGTTTGTAGGAAACCGCTGGGCGTGGGAGTCAAAAGATTGGACGAGTGTTGAAGAATTTAATGAAGCTCAAAAATTCTGGGTCAGATTGTGGTTAGTTTTGTTTATCTTTGGTATAATATTTGTAGTAAATGTATTTTTCTTATTTGCATTTATTGGCAGCATAAAAGTTTAATATCAAGCCGATATAGCTCAGTTGGTAGAGCAACTCATTCGTAATGAGTAGGTCGCGGGTTCAAGTCCCACTATCGGCTTTTCTTTTATAGAGAGGGTTTTAACCTTCTCTATTGTTCTTTAAAACACCCTCAAAATAGCAAATTGTCGTAAAATTGTCGGAATGAAAAATAAAATTTTGAGAATTTTTGAATTATATTCACTGAAATAAATTTTTATTTTATGGGGAACATTTTTAACATGCCACACGCTATAGGGGGTATAACCGTCGATTACCTCCTGAAGAATTTTATGGGGTTTAGTGGTGTTTATAGAAATATATATTATCTAATACTCAAATATTTGTTTTGTGGATATCTTGTACAAAATTAAATATATATTTAAAATTATGATTCTTTTGGAATTGATAATTTGTTACTTTTACTGCGGTTACATTTCCAACATAATGTTTGTAGATTTTCTTCTGTTGTAAGTCCACCTTTCGAAACTGGTACAATATGGTCAATTTCTAATAGTAAATTAGGTTCATCTTTAATAGATAATCCACATTGTTGGCAGGTATAATTATCCCTTTCTAATATATATTCTCTTAATGAAGAAGTCATCAATGCTCTTTGACTTTTTGCACTCTTTTTAAATTTGATGATATCTGCCATATATTCAATAAATTCTTCTAGATTATCAGTATCAAATTCAATATCAGTGGACATTTTACTGTTACCGCCAGCACTTATATAAACAAATGAGTATTTTGGGTAAAATACATCGTTAATTTTTATATCATCAAAGCCTAAATTTTTTATAAGCTTGTTCTTACTATATTTATGTATTATAAATGGTACTTTGTCACTTATACTATCTAAAATTTCTTCGCGTTCCTTTTTTAATATATGCATACCTTCTTCTGCCGCTGAGAATTGATTAAAAACTTCCTCAAATTTTGATAAAGTATCTTCATTTGCTTTAACATTAAAGTACTTACAAAAATATTTAAATG
>JAFUUT010000203.1 GCA_017477685.1 bacterium
ATCCAATCTTATTTTTCATAAGATAAATATATCATAAAAATACTAAGTATCTTTTTTATTTAGCAGTTTTTTGGTGCTAATACTTTTTTTATAATAAACACCTTTTCGACCTACGTTGACAGAACTGGTTTTTGGTCCGACATTAACACTCGCACCTTTCACTCCCAGAGAAACACTAATACCGGATTTAGAAAAATTTATACGGAACGGACCGATTTTAATACTTTTCTTAAAATAAAACCCCATAAGAACTCCTAGGTTATTTCTTCATACGCTTTAGGATTATTTAACAGATCATAATTAATCTCATTTTCGTTATCAGCAATAGTTGCAGCAACGACAGCATCCGAAGTAACATTAAGCGTAGTTCTCAGCATATCTGTAATTCTTTCAATCGTGAATAAGAACGCAAAACCTGCAACAAGCTGCTCAGGACTTAAGCCCATACCATTAAGAATTAATGCAATAGTGATTAAACCTCCGCCCGGAATACCGGCGCAAGTACTTGAAGCTATTATCGCAAGCACACAAATTTCAATTACCAAAAACGGAGTTAATGTTACCTGATAAGCTTGAGCCAGGAAGATTACCGCAACCGTTTGCAATAATGCTGTTCCGTCAAAATTTAAAGTAGCACCAAGCGGCAATACAAAGCTTGAAATCTTATGAGAAATACCGCGTTTTTCACAGCATGCTATAGTCAAAGGCAGAGTAGCTGAAGAACTTGCTGTTCCGAAAGCGACCATTGTAGCCTCTGCAATTGCCGAGAACAACATAAACGGTGACACTTTTGAAAAACAAGATAAAAATATCGGATATACCATAAACATTTGAAGACCAAAACCAATTAACAATACCAAAAGATATTTTGCAATCGGCTCAAAAATATCGACTCCAAAAGTTGATATTGAGCTTGCCGTAAGAGCAAATACACCTGGTGCCGCAAAAAGCATAATCCAATCCGTAATTTTCATTGTAGCCGCAAATACAGATTCAAAGAAAGAAACAATCGGCCTGTTTACATCCCCAACTTTCGCAAGTGCGAGAGCAAACATTACAACAAATAATATAATAGGAACCATTTGACCGTGTGCAAAAGCTTCCATCGGATTTTCAGGAATAAAATTCAAAAACAAATTAAGAATATTACCATGCTGCTCTGATAATGCGGAAGCAACGGAAGCCTGAACATTTGATGCAACATTTTCTGATATATATTGAACAGCACCGCTTCCCGGTTTCATCAAAAGTGCTAAAGCACCCCCTATGGTAACAGCTACAGTCGTTAAGATTCCGTAGTATATAACCATTTTTGACCCGAATTTACCGAGCTGTTTGTTGTCGCCAACACTTGTAATACCAATTATTATTGCAGATACAACCAACGGAATAACAACCATTTGAATAAGTCTTATAAAAACTTGCCCTACAAAAACCAACAAGTTAGAAATAAGAATATTTTCATGCGAATGCAAGAATATCCCTAAAATCACACCGGCAATAATCCCGAAAAATATATGCCAATTACGTTTTATACCTAATCCGAGAGCAATAAGTATCTGCATATGAAGCTTCATATATTTAAATCCTCTTCTTGTAAACTATATAACTCCTGCAATTATACCACTTTTAGTGAAAATTTTCAATAATATTTTAATAAGTATTAAACCATTACAAGTAAAAAAAATTCTTTTAATTACACTATACAAAACCTATCGCATCTTGTTTTGCAGCTCACATAACCTCTTTTTATTATCTGCCAATTTAGATTGCAACTTAATAATAGCAGATGGAGACTCATATTCGTTCTCAGAGAGTTTACGCATTCTTATTTCCAATTGCTGAATATTTTTTTTCAGCCTCAATATTTCTGACTCTTTTTTTA
>JAFUUT010000204.1 GCA_017477685.1 bacterium
ATTCGCATGAAATAAGACAGGACAACAAAAGTTATCCTGTCTTATTTACCCCAGAGTTGACAAGTTTCGAACGTGGTTGGTTGTAAATGTTATGTAAATGACAAATTTTATTTTTTGTTTTATAGTACTTTGTATGGCAAATAAAATAAAAATATTTAAAAATATAGATAATACATATGTAGTACAGGCAATTTCTATTAAAAAAGGGAATGATAAGTTCTTTGTACCATCACCATTTGGAAAAGAAACTATGATTTTTAGTACTCTTGAAGATGCTATAACTCAAATTAACAAATGCGGTTATGGATATAGTATTACAGAAACGGAAATAACAACAGATGAAAAGATAAATAACGATAATACAGATAATATTGAATATGATAAAATCGTAGAAGTATTAATACAAAATTTAGGGCATGAAAATTTAGAAATAAGAAATACTGCTATTAATTCGTTAGCAAAATTCAATTTTGAAATAGCTGACAGGCTGGTAGAAATGTTGGAAACAGATAATCATTGGCTAGTTCAGCAATCAATTGTAAAATGTATTGAAAGAATAATAGAAAACAATAAAAATTTAGTATCTGTGTTTGTACCGTCTTTGATTAAAATCTCAAATTCAGATAACACTATGGTAAAAAGTGCTGCACTCAAGGCTATCGAAAAAATTTGTGATTTAAAAAATAACTCTTAATAATTATAATAGGTAAACAATAGCAAGAGATGATTGTATCAGGTTGTGTTGGTGCATTTATATCATATTTAAAAGGAAAACTTTGTATAGCTATTGGGATAAGAAATTATAAAAATGATAACTTCGTATTCGCATGAAATAAGACAGGACAACAAAAGTTATCCTGTCTTATTTACCCTGGAAGCGATTCGAACGCTTGACCTACCGCTTAGAAGGCGGTTGCTCTATCCAGCTGAGCTACCAGGGCTTGCATGTACTATTATACTAACACGAAAAATTTTTCACGCAAGAGGATTTTATTTGTAAATTCATGTTTGATGTATAATTCTATCATATCACATATTTATGAGGAAATTATTATGCTAAGCGGAAATGAAATAAGACAGTTATATTTAGATTATTTTAAGGATAAGTATAATCATACGGTTGTGAAAAGTTCAAGTCTGGTGCCTGACAATCCGACCGTACTTTTAACTACTGCAGGCATGTTGCAGTTTTTACCGATATTTTTGGGAATTACTCCCTGCCCGTACGAACCCGCAAGAGCGACTTCCTGTCAAAAATGCGCTCGTGCTGGCGGTAAAGATTCTGATATCGAAAATGTCGGCAGAACTCCGCGTCATCATACGTTCTTTGAAATGCTCGGAAATTTCTCTTTTGGGGATTATTACAAAAAAGAAATTATTCCGTGGGCTTGGGAATTTGTAACCGAAGTTTTGAAACTTGATAAAGACAGACTTTGGATTACGATTTTTGAAACAGATGATGAAGCATATGAAATCTGGCGCAGTGTCGGAGTGCCTGCAGAACGTATTAAGCGTAAAGGCAAAAAAGATAATTTCTGGGGACCTCCGGGAGCTTCAGGCTCTTGTGGTCCTTGTTCTGAAATTCACTATGATTTAGGCGAACAATATAGCTGCGGTCATCCGAATTGCGGAATCGATACTTGCGAATGCGACAGATGGGTTGAGATATGGAATCTTGTGTTTACCGAATTATATCAAGATGAAGAAGGTAACCAATCTCCGCTAGAGAGCAAAAATGTGGATACGGGTATGGGATTAGAGCGTATTACTATGGTCTGTCAAGGTGTCGCATCTACATTTGAAACTGATTTATTAAGACCGATTATGGATAAAGTTTCCCAAATGTGCGGTGTTCCATATAAGAAGTCTGAAAAAACAGATATCTCTTTGCGTATAATTACAGACCACGCAAGATGTGTAACCTTCTTAATCAGTGACGGTGTTATCCCGGGAAATGAAGGCAGAAGTTACGTTCTTCGTATGATATTAAGACGTGCGCTGAGACATGGCAAAATTTTGGGTATGGAATTGCCGTTCTTGTACAAACTTGTGGATGTTGTTGTCGATAATTATGGAAAAGCTTATCCTGAGCTTGTTCAAAATAAGCAAAAAGTTATTGATACGATAAAGGCAGAAGAAGAAAGATTTAACAAAACTCTTGATAGAGGATATAAACTTTTGGAAGAATTCATTGATTCTAAAAAGGATATAGACGGAGAAAGTGCATTTAAACTTTATGATACATTTGGCTTCCCTCTTGAATTGACAAAAGAAATTGCGCAAGAAAACGGTTTGAATGTCGATGAAGAAGGGTACAAAGTTGCGATGCAAGAGCAAAAAGACAGAGCGAAAGCTGCAACTGCAAAGATTTCGGTTACAGGTGATATGAAATATGCCAAACTTGAAAGAGAAATCGGCTCAACAAATTTCATCGGTTATGAGCAAAATGAATGCCCTGATGCCAAAATATTAGGCTTTATTGACGGAGATGGTTATGTAGATATCGCTTTAGATAAGACTCCGTTCTACGCAGAATGCGGCGGTCAGGTCGGGGATAGCGGATATTTAGAGAATGATCATTTTAAGGCAGAGGTTCTTACGACATTCAAAGTTAACGATTTGTATGTCCATAGATGCAGCGTTTTAAACGGCGATTTTGCAATTGGTGATATTGTGAGTGCAAAAATAGATGTTGCACGCCGTGAAGAAATAAGGGTTCATCATACATCTGCGCACTTGCTGCAGGCGGCATTAATTAAAGTTGTCGGTAGTGAAGTTAAACAGGCCGGTTCTTATGTAGATGATGAACGTATGAGATTTGACTTTACTTTTTCTCGTGCAATGACACCTGAAGAAGTTCAAAAGACAGAAGATTTGATGAACAAATGGATTGGCGAAGGGTATCATATTAATACCAAAGTTATGGGTATTAAAGAGGCAGAACTTACAGGCGCAACTGCCCTGTTTGGCGAAAAATACGGTGATACTGTCAGAGTTGTATCTATTGAAAAGAACGGAGAATCTATTTCAAAAGAATTCTGTGCAGGAACTCATGCCAGAGATTTGAAAGATTTAAGATTTATCAAAATTGTTTCAGAAGGTGCAATTGCCGCAGGAACAAGACGTATAGAAGCTGTTGTTTCAAAATCTGCTATAAAGTATGTAAATTCAAAAGTAGAGGTAACAGATAGCCTTTCTTCAAGGTTTAAGGCTCATTATGATGAAGTAATAGAGCGTGTTGATAAGATTCAGGAAGAAAATAAATCACTTCAAAAAGAAATTGAAAAACTTCAAGAAGAAAATGCCAGAGCAAAATTTTCATCA
>JAFUUT010000205.1 GCA_017477685.1 bacterium
CTAAAAATAAACCAACTCAAGAACAAGCGGAAGACGGGATTTTTGCGTGGAAAGTTTCAAAGCATTTAACAAGCCAAAGTGCCGTTATTGCAAAAGATTTGTCCACAAAAGCTATTATACAAGGGAAATCCAGTTCAGCAGCAGCCACAGAAGAAGCAATGGATTATGCATGTGAGTATTCCAAAGATGCTGTTTTAGTAGTAGACAGTGTTATTGAAAACACAGAAACAGTAAATGCGGCAATACAAGGAAGAATAGGATTAATCATCGAGTCCGGAGACGGAAAAAATTCTTCATCAATTGTAAAACTGGCAGATAAATACTAGATTTCCTTGATACACACTAAAATAAGAAATAATAAATATTAACAGAGGGAATAATTATGGTAGAAATTAAACCGTGGGATGAATACTTTTTAGATATGGCAAAAACTTGTGCAACCCGTTCCAATTGTTTAAGAGCGCAAGTTGGGGCTGTAATTGTAGGCCCTGATAAAAAAATAAAAGCAACGGGCTATAACGGGACACCGTCAAAAGTAGAATCCTGCGTAGAACGAGGTTCTTGCTACCGAATAGAACACAATATAGAATCCGGCACCCATTATGAAACATGCCGTTCAATACATGCAGAACAAAATGCCATAATCCAAGCAGGTCAAGACCGCTGCCAAAACGCGACAATTTATATTTGGGGACACAGTATGATTTGTATACTGTGCAAAAGATTTATTGTTCAATCCGGAATTACACATTGCGTTCTAAAAAAAGATGAAAATTCTCCTATTATGTACGTTTCTGTAGAAGATATACGAAAAGAACTCGAAAATACTCATTAAATATTCCTACAAAATTGTAAAATATTGCCTTTTTTAAATTTTTCATTAAGAAATCTATACAAAAAATCATATCTTCTACTCCGTATGATTGATTTTTTGTGTACAAGTTGAACAAAAGGTTAAAAATGAAGTATTATAAAAAAGAGAGGTAGTAGTTTATTATGATGCACAATAGCTATTTTCCAAATTACAACTTGGCTGGGAGGATTCAACATACAAAATTCTCATCCGGTATGAATATGCCAAGCATTCGTATGGACAGCGTTGAAAAACCTGAAACTGCAGATTTCAAAACTGTATTTTCCGGTTTGGTTGAAAATTTGAACAACGAAATGAATGCTCCTGACAATCTGTTAAAAGATGTAATGCAAGGGAATGAAAATGTAGATATCCACGATGTTATGGTCGCAATTTCCAAATCGGAAATTAGCGTAAACGTAGCAACTCAACTTGTTGGTAAGGTGATAAACGCATATGACAGAATCTCTCAAATGAACGTATAGTTGTTCATTATTTTGTAACAAAACAATTCAGACAGTGGGACGGAAATGGATTTTAGTAAAATATTAGAAAATAGAAAATTATTATATAGTATAATTGCGGGATTCGGAATTGCACTAATTGTCATTGTGCTTATTGTAGCCTTGACTTCAGGCGGAACAAGTAAAAAATCCGAAAAATCCGTAAAAGAGACTTCTTTAGAAAAAGATGTTGTACTATTGGAAACAGATAGTATAGGTAAAGCTCTGGAGATACAGTCCTTACTGGCAAAAGAAGGGATTATAGTTGACAGATCCGCCAACGGCAGTAAATCTACTTTAACTTTATTAAAGAAAAATTGTACTTCAATGGAAAAGAGAGCATGTTCTGTTGAAGATCGAGATAAAGCAATAATAGCTATCGTTCAAAGCGGTTTAGTGGATCAAAATGTCGGTTTAGAAATTTTTGATAAGGGTGATTTTACATCTACAAAAGAGGATAAGAGAATTCGCCTTGCACGTGCAATGAATGGTGAGCTTGCAAGATTAATTAAGCAAATTAAGCCAATTCAAAATGCGACGGTATTCATTTCAATTCCGGAAAAAGATTCTATGTTTGATGAACAGAAACCGCGAACTGCAACTGTTCAGGTTTCATTGCGTCCCGGAGAGAAATTGGATCAATCGAAAGTAAAGGCTATATCAAATTTGCTATTAGGTAGTGTTGCGGAACTTGACGCTGAAAATATTGCAATTACCGATACAAATGGTAATACATACCATAGCGTTATGGATGCAAAAGATGAAATACTTCAAAAACTTGAAGAAAATGATCGCTATATGCAGCAAAAGATTTCAAAACAGTTAGATCGTTTAGTCGGTCCGGGGAATTATGTTGCTACAGTAAGTACTTTTTTGCGTCAAACACCTGTTGAAAGGTTTTCAATAGAATATGACCCGCAGAAAAAAACTGCTGTAACAGAACAGTCATTCTCTGAAGGTCTTGGAGACAAGACTCAAGACCAAACAAGAGGAATAAACGCAGTAAGTGTTTATCTTCCTAATGGTTTGCCGACAAGCGGTGCTGATTCAACACAGGACAGAAATTATACAAGACAGGCAACCGAAACGCAGTACGGGGTTACAAAGGTTCAGACTAATGAATATATAAGACCGGGAGTAGTTGAAGACATATCAATTGCGGTAACACTTGACAGAAACAGCAGACCGATGGATCTTACAGACCAGCAATTAAAAGAACTCATTGCCCGTGCCGCAAGTCCGAAAGTTTCAGCGGCAAATGTATCTATCGCATATACAAATTCAGCAGATCCTTATTTAACAACAGAAAAACAACATAACTTACCAAAAGTCGATGAAACAGGC
>JAFUUT010000206.1 GCA_017477685.1 bacterium
CATAACTACAGGATAAATACCTTTTATCATAATATCTTCTGTTTTGTTATAAAGCTTTCTGTACTTCTCCTCTAAATTTGGCGTTCCGTTTTTGTATAAATCATATCTGGACATACCGATTTCATCAAATGTATTAGCACGTTTTGAAATATACGGAGTTGCGAGGGAGGAAATAATATTTGAACCGAATTCCAGACTCTCAAGCGGGAAATCCATTATATGACGCAAAACCTGTTCCTGCTTATCCTCTTGAGATAATGCGCGGGAATAATTATACACGCCCGAAAGCACATTTTCCACCTCATTTTTAGATATTTCATATTTTAATGAGCGAGGGAATATTTTATCATCAGATTTGTCTAAAATGGTACGATATAATAAACCGGCATCATCAGCATTGTTAGAAATATTTTTTAAGTTTTGAGCAATATACAAACGATGAATATCATTTGTCATTCTGGTCCAATACTTGCCCGCCTCAATTGTATAATCCCTAACCTGAGCGTTGGCTCTCAATATTTTTTCTGATTCAACCTTTCGTTCTTCAGGACTAAGATTTTTTAAACGCTTGTAATCTTCAGTAGAAAAAACAAATTTTAACTTTGGAATATCAGGATTTGCATTCCACGTTTCAAAACCACCTTCAAACATCTCATCCGCATTCCATGTAGAAAATTTGGATAACATTCTGGCTCCCTCATAAGAATCTATCCTTATTATATTATTTGGATGTGCTTTGTTATACTCAATTAAACAGCTGATGTTTTTATCATACTCCTCAGGATTAACTGAAATATGATAAGGATAAAGAGAATCATTGTATGAATTTAACAGATAAATATTATCAGGCTGTCTTGTATAAGAAGAAATCACATTTTGCGTATCATTTGCCTGTTCTTCTGAAACTAATCTTTTATCAAAATATTGAATATCATGCGATTTTTTTGAATCATATAATGGATTTTTATACCTTCTGATATCGCCATATCTGTCTTGTTTGTATATTAAAGGAAAATTTACTGTTTTATGAGAAGTATAAGTCGAATTTTTCGGGAATATGCCCAAATTCCATACTTTACCCTCTAATGAAGTGCCGTTAAACCAATTAAAAAACGGAGAATTTTCGCCATAGCGCAATATATGACTAAAATGTACACCTTGAATTCCTTCATTTACAAAAGCGCCGTCCGCTACTAAATTAATACCATGTGCAAACAACTTCCTCTGCACAGATGAATAATTATTAATATTACCGATATGAGGAGCGATTTGGAATAATTCTTCACTCCAATACCCATGAGCAGACAGCCTGTCTCTGCCAAAAATAGGAAGAGATAAAATACGCGAATACATATCATATTGTCCGTCATCAATATCTTTTTCTACTCCGGCAAGGTTACCGCCAAGTCTGTTCCACAAATTTTTTACCAAAGACGCAGATGCATTCTTTTTCTTTTTATTTAAAACATACTTGCCATCTTTTGCATATTCCACGCCGACATTTTGCGCATCCGGAATGATAAGTTTCATTGATCCGCCCTTCGACATCAAGGATTTTTTAGGATTTACAACATTGTATATTCGAGAGTCACCTTGGGAATGACCTGCAGGGCGATTATCCACGCTATCTCCTGCATCTATTCGAATTTTTACATCTGAAGGGTTGTTTTTATTTTCTACGACATAATGGTAAGCAAACGGGGCGTTAGCATCAAGTCCAAACATGCGGGCAAAATTGAATTTATTTGACCCTGGAGATAATTTTTGACGTTTTAAACCATTATTGTCATGTAACAGATTTTCTATTCTGAAGTTTTCATAAGGGTCAAAATTTACGGAATAGACCTCTAAATAACAATTCTGAGTATCCTCATCAAAGGGGTATGAGAACTCATACTCTTTAAAACCGAACTCATTTTTAGTTGGTTTATACCCTCTGAACGGAACATTCGATACTCTTTCATGTTGATTAGAAGTGTTTAAAACGACTTTCACACTAACCTCCTTAACATAAATTATAACAACCCTGAATATTTTTTTTTGTTATATTACCCCGCATTATTAAGAAAATTTTACATATTATTGTTTATAGCGGATACATGAAGTTATAATACTGTTGTAAAAGGTTTTAACCGTTATAATTGTTACATTTAAGGAGTAAAAAAATGATTTCAACTGATCTTAAATATGATATTAAAGATATAAATCTTGCAGAGCAAGGTAAAAAACAAATCGACTGGGCATTTAAAGATATGCCTGTATTAAAA
>JAFUUT010000004.1 GCA_017477685.1 bacterium
AATTCCCGAAACTTTGAAGTATGCAACCATCATAACTGTATTTGCACCTTTTCCGCGCAATCCCGGTTGTTCTTTAATAAGTCTTTCAGCATCTACATTGTAGAATTTGATTTTCTTATTAATAATTGTTTCTTGCATATCTCTTGTTAAGTGAGCGAATGCTTCTTCTTTAGACCAAGGAGAGTTCAATAAGAATGTCCCGCCTTCTTTGATACCTTTGAGTAAGTCATATCTTCCAATATAAGCATGAGCAGAGCATGAAACAAAATCAGGTGCAGTGATTAAATATGTAGATTTAATCGGGCTATCTCCAAATCTCAAGTGAGAAACGGTTACACCAAATGATTTTTTAGAGTCATAAGCAAAATATGCTTGAGCATCTTTGTTTGTATATTGACCGATAATTTTAATAGAGTTTTTGTTAGCACCAACTGTACCGTCAGAACCCAAGCCCCAGAACATACAATTGGTTGTACCTGCAGGTTCTGTAACTATGTGTTCATCAACCGGTAATGATTTGTGAGTAACATCATCATTGATACCTACTGTAAATCCGTGGAAACCATTCTTTTCAGAATGTTTGTATATCGCAAGAACCATTGACGGAGTAAATTCTTTAGAAGCTAAACCGTAACGTCCGCCAATAACTCTGATTCCTTTTCCTTCTAATGCAGCTACAACATCTAAGAATAAAGGTTCACCGATTGATCCCGGTTCTTTTGTTCTGTCCATTGCTACAACTCTTTTAACAGTAGCAGGAAGTGCTGCCTTAAATCTTTCAACATCAAACGGTCTGTACAATCTTACATTAACCAAACCGTATTTAGTCCCGCGAGTTGAATTTAAGTATTCGATTGTTTCTTCGATAGTTTCACATCCTGAACCCATAGCAACAATTACATCAGTAGCATCAGGTGCGCCGACATAGTCGAACGGATGATATTGACGACCTGTAACTTTTGCAACTTTATCCATATATTCTTGAACGATTTCAGGAACTGCATCATAGTATTTGTTAGAAGTTTCACGACCCTGGAAGTATACATCGCCGTTTTGAGCTCCAACCTTTGATACAGGAGCTTCAGGTCTTAATGCTCTTTGTCTGAATTCTTCAATATATTTTGGTTCTACAAGTGAAGCGATTTCTTCGTATGAAATTTCTTCGATTTTATGTACTTCGTGTGAAGTTCTAAATCCGTCAAAGAATTGTAAGAACGGAACTTTAGCCTTATAAGTTGCCAAGTGTGCAACTAAAGCCAAATCCATTTCCTCTTGAACAGAGTTAGCTGCCAACATTGCATAACCTGTATTACGGCAAGCCATAACATCAGTATGGTCTCCAAAGATTGCCAATGATTGAGCTGCTAATGCACGAGCTGCAACATGAATTACGTGAGGGAGCATTTCCCCTGCGACTTTGTGCATTACAGGAATCATTAATAACAAGCCTTGAGAAGCTGTATATGTGGAAGTCAGAGCTCCTGCAGCAAGTGAACCATGAACAGCACCTGCTGCGCCTGCTTCAGATTGCATTTCTGCAACTTTTACTTCTTTTCCCCAAATATTTTTCTTGTGTTGTGATGCCCATTCATCAATCCATTCACCCATAGTAGATGAAGGTGTAATAGGGTAAATTGCTGATACTTCGCTTAATGCGTACGCAACGTGCGCCGCAGCGTAGTTACCATCAACTGTGATAGTTTTAGCCATAGTATTATAACCTCCTTATTTTACTGCTTAATATCCACAACTGTAATTAACAATATGATATTACAAACATAATCAATATACAAAATTTTGCTTGTGTAAATTATTGTAAAGATAAAATTTTTTTTTACGAAATAATGTTAAAAAAAAATCTTTATGTGTTTTAAATGATTTGGAAGGTAACAAATGATTATAAGTTCTTTATCTTTAGTATCAAATATAAGCTATTATCCGCAGAATAACAAAATATCTGCACCGAGTTTAATATACAAAAATTTACAGCCGCTGGAGCGTGACTTGGTGTCATTCACATCAGGCAAAAGTATCAAAGATGATTTGTATGCTCAACATGCAAAAAGTATTAACAAGTATAAGGTAGAAGCTAATCAGTATGTTGCAGCTCTTGCATCTATCGCCGATGATTTAAAAGGATACGGCGTATCATTTGACATTGATAGCGCAAAAGCAAATGCCGTAAAATCAACCGACCGTGTTATAGAAAAGGTTGAAAGCTCAAAATCTTTTGATATAAGGGATAAAATTAGAGCAACAATATATGTAAAAAATCCATATGATAAAAATTTTATCGTTAATACATTTCTCCCCAAAATGGGAGATTATGGTTATGTTTTGGACAATAAAGACGGCAAACCGGATATAGATTTCAGATTAAACGGTTTTAACGGACCAACAAAATCAGGATATGAAGATATTCAAATGAGATTTGTAAAATCT
>JAFUUT010000207.1 GCA_017477685.1 bacterium
ATTTATTCCCGATTATGCAGGGCCTGCAACAAAAGAAATTACAGATGAAATAGTTTCAAATTTAGGCTGTGAATTTGAAAGTTCTGTTAAAGGCAAACTTATATATACCGATTTTTCGAATGCGTATTTTAAGAGAATTAATGAAATTATAGATTTCGAAAAAATAAAAAAATGTTCAAATCATTTTCATATTTTATTTGATGGTTTGTACAGTTCAAGTATAGGTTATTTTGACAAATTATTATCACAAAATGATATAAAATTTGACAGTATTCGAATGTTTCATGACGAAAATTTCGGCGGTGGGATGCCGGAGCCGAAACCTCAGTATATGCAGGAAGCAATTGATTATATAAAAAGCAAGCATAATTATGCCGCTTTTGCCAATGACGGAGATGCGGACAGGTTTGGTGTAATCAATGAAAACGGAGAATATGTTACCCCAAATGAAATTATGGCAATTTTACTTATGCATCTTAAACAAAACAAAAATTATTCGGGTTGTCTTGTCAAGACGGTTGCAGGAAGTTTGATGCTGGATATTCTTGCTAAACATCTCGGTGTAGATGTTGTAGAAACGGCAGTGGGTTTCAAGCATGTCGGCGAAGCTATGCGCAAATATAATCCGATTATTGCAGGAGAAGATTCCGGAGGATTGAGTATTCAAGGGCATATTCCCGAAAAAGACGGAATTCTTGCAAACCTTTTAATAATTGAGGCTATGGCGTACAGCGGAAAGCATTTGTCCGAATTGCAAAAACAACTCAAAGATTTTGTAGGTTGCGAATTTATAAATACCCGCGTAGATAAAAAGTTAGATAATTTTGATGAAGTAAATCCTACTATTGAAAAATTTTCATCAATGGATGAAATTTCCGGCATGAAAATTATTAAAAAGGACGCAAAAGACGGAGTAAAATTGTATTTCGATGATGAAAGAAGCTGGATTTTAGTCCGTCCGTCAGGTACAGAACCTCTTTTAAGAATTTATATAGAATCTGACACTCAGGATAAGATTGATAACATATTAAAAAATATACACATTTAACAATTCTTTACAATCATGCAAATCCACTGTTGACAGTGGATTTTGTTTGTCATACTATTAGTATGCTCAGAGATATTGTCCGAAATATAAAGAATAGCACCCGGGACAAAAACAGGGCGTTGGCGGATTTTCGCCGGCGATATTTTTATACAAGACAGTTGAGCAAAGTAGTACATAGAAAATAAAGGAATGCTAAAGATGGCAAATAGCACAAAAAAATCAAGAATCAGAGTTTGTTTGAAAGCATATGATCACAAACTTATTGATGTATCAGCTGAAAAAATCGTAGAAACAGCTAAAAGAACAGACGCTAAAGTAGCCGGTCCTATTCCTTTACCTACAAAAAGACGTATATATTGCGTTTTGCGTTCCCCACACGTAGATAAAAAGTCTCGTGAACATTTTGAAATGAGAACTCACAAGCGTATTATTGATATATACGATCCGACTCAAGCCACTATGGAAGAGTTACGTAGATTAGATTTACCTGCAGGTGTAGATATCGAAGCAAAATAGTTTGCATACGGTTCCTGCAATGAAAATTGAATAAGCATTATGCATATAATGTGAACTACGACCGGGGAAATATTTAATAATCCCGCGGATGACGAGGTGAAAATCCTCGAAAGGTAAAGTAATAGTAGCGCTCGCAAGCGAAAATGTGCAACTTTGAAAAGAGGCAGAGGAATTCTGCATCAAGTAGGACGAGCACGGAAAGGTAAAAATATGACACTAGGTGTAATAGGTAAAAAAGTAGGTATGACCCAAATCTTTGATGAAAATGGTTTGGCTGTCCCTGTAACTGTTATCAAAGTTGATGAAACTGTTGTTACTCAGGTAAAAACAGTAGAAACTGACGGATACAATGCTATCCAGGTTGGTACAATTGCAGCAAAAGAAAAACATTTATCAAAGGCTCAAATGGGTCACTTTAAGAAAAACAGCTTATCTAATTACAGACACTTACAAGAATTCAGAGTAGATAATCCTCAAGATTTCAAAGTAGGTGACAAGGTTGAGTTGTCTGTATTAGACAATGTTGAAAAAGTCGATGTAACAGGAAAATCAATAGGTAAAGGTTTCCAAGGTACTGTAAAAAGATGGAACTTTGGCAGAGGACCTATGGCTCACGGTTCTAAAAACCACAGAGAACCTGGTTCAATCGGCGCAGGTACAACTCCTTCACGTGTTATCAAAGGTAAAAGAATGGCAGGTAACATGGGTAATGAAAGAGTTACAATCACTAAACTTAAACTTGTTAAAGTTGATTCAAATAACGGTTTAGTATTAGTAAAAGGTTCAGTTCCTGGTTGTGAAGGAAGATTGGTAACAATCGTTCCAGCAAGAACTAAATGGAATTAAAAGGCGTAAGCCGATGTGAAGTGCCGGTGTCGGTTCGCGAGTGCGAAGCGAGCAGGGCTCGAAACATAATATCTCCGCCGTTGTGAATGAAGCATAAGCGAAATGAACGAACAAATCTTTGATTTGACAGGCGGAATAACAATAACAGACAAGTTATAAAAATCCTCAAGTTGCCATATAAAACGCAAGTTGCGAAAGGGGTAACAAGCAGTAGTAAAAAGAAAAGGAAAAACAAAAAATGTCAAAAGAAATTTTAAGTACAAATGGTGAAAAATTAGGCGAAATAACATTAGCAAAAGAAGTATTTGGCGTAGAACCTAATTTACATGTAATGCACTTAGCATTAAGAAGACAATTAAACAATGCAAGACAAGGTTCAGCAAGTACAAAAACAAGAGCTGAAGTTGCAGGCGGCGGAAGAAAACCTTGGAAACAAAAGGGAACAGGACGTGCAAGAGCAGGTTCATTGCGTTCTCCATTGTTTGCAGGCGGCGGTGTAATCTTTGGGCCAAAACCAAGAAGTTACGCTTTCAATATGCCTCAAAAAGCAAGACAATTAGCTTTGAGATCTGCATTATCAGCAAAAGAATCTCAAATTGTAGTAGTAAAGGATTTCTCTACAATTTCTGAACCAAAGACAAAGTTAATGGCAAGTGCTTTGAAATCATTAAATGTTAGCGGAAAAGTTTTAGTAGTAGCGAATACAAAAGCAGATGAAAACAAGAATTTAGAATTATCAGCAAGAAATATTCCAAGCGTAAAACTTTTATTACCGTCAAACTTGAATGTAAAAGACTTATTGGAAGCTGATTTTGTTGTTATGACTGAATCTGCAGTGAATGAAATTACAGAAAGACTTTCATAGTCACTAATAGTAAAGGAAAGTAAAAATGAGTAACGAAAAATTATATGATGTAATCAAAAAACCTTTAATCACAGAAAAGTCAGTAGCAGCAACTACAAATGCTCAATATACATTTGAAGTAAAGAAAGATGCAACAAAAATTGAAATTGCTCAAGCTGTAGAATTGGCTTATCCTGGTCGTAAGGTAAAGAAAGTAAGAACAGTATATATGCCTTCACACACTCACAGATGGCAGCGTTTTGGATACAAGTTCGGTTCATCTGACAGTTCAAAAAAAGCTATCGTAACAATTGAAGGCGATCCAATTGAATTTATGGATGTATAATCATCCGCCCGTCAAACGGGTATTCAGGGCGTATTTGGCACAAGTCCTGAAAGGCGAAAGCCGGTGCGAAGTGCCGGCAAGTCAAAAGTAGTAGAAAGCCAAAAGGAGAAATAAAATGGCAATCAGAAAAATTAATCCGACGTCTCCGGGACAAAGAGGCATGACAAAAAGTGATTACCAAGAAATCACAACATCAACTCCTGAAAAATCATTGCTAAAATCATTGAATAAAAAAGCAGGAAGAAACAACACAGGTAGAATTACATGTCGTCACAAGGGCGGCGGTGTAAAAAGATCATACCGTGTAATTGATTTCAAAAGAGAAAAATTCGGAGTAGTTGCAGAAGTAAAAACTATTGAATACGATCCGAACAGAAATGTAAGAATTTCACTATGTTTCTATGCTGATGGTGAAAAGAGATATATCTTAACACCGGAAGGATTGAATGTAGGTGATAAAATCGTGAGCGGTCCAGAAGCACCTGTACAAACAGGAAATGCACTTCCGCTTGAATTGATTCCGTTAGGTACGTTTGTTCACAATATTGAAATGACTCCTGGTCGTGGCGGAATTTTAGTAAGAGCTGCTGGTAACAGTGCTCAAGTTATGGCTAAAGAAGGTAACTATGTAACAGTCAAGCTTCCGTCAGGTGAAATGAGAATGATAAGAAAAGAATGCTTAGCAACAATCGGTGTTTTAGGCAATTCAGAATTCAAAAACTTATCAATCGGTAAAGCCGGCAGAAAGCGTTATATGGGAATTAGACCTACAGTACGTGGTGTAACAATGAACCCTTGCGATCACCCGCACGGTGGTGGTGAAGGAAAAACAGGTCCTGGTGGAAACCCTAAAACACCTTGGGGCAAACCGGCTCTTGGTTATAAGACACGTAAAAAAGGTAAAGCGTCTGATAAATTAATTGTAAGAAGACGTAATAAGAAATAAGATAAACTCAAGTAGATAAAGGAGAAATAAATGGCACGTTCGTTAAAAAAAGGTGCATATGTAGAAGAATCTCTACAAAAGAAAATCGAAAAAATGAATGCTAACTCTGAAAAGAAAGTTATCAAAACTTGGTCAAGAGCATCAATGGTAGTACCTGATATGTTAAACCATACAATCGCAGTACATAACGGTAAAACTCACGTACCTGTTTATATTACTGAAGAAATGGTTGGACACAAATTAGGTGAATTCGCTCCAACAAGACTTTTCAAAGGTCATGCAGGTTCTGATAAGACAGCTAAAAGAGCTTAGTCAATCCAAAGTAATATTTGTAAATAAAGGATAATGAAAATGGAAGCAAAAGCAAAACAAACAGACATAAAAATGACAGTACGTAAACTTCGCAGAGTAATTAACGAAGTTCGCGGTAAATCTGTTATTGAAGCTCTAGATATGTTGCGTTTTATGCCATATTTTGCAGCAAGAGTAGTTGAAAAGAATTTGAAGGCTGCGATTGCTAATGCAAGAGAACAATATGGTGCAAGTGCTGAATCGCTAAAGATTTCACAAATCTTTGCAGATGAAAGTACTACATACAAACGTGCAAGAACAAGAGCACAAGGTCGTATGTACGCAAGAACAAAACGTACATCACATTTAACTTTAGTAGTAAGTGATACAAAAATAGGAAAGTAATAAAATGGGACAAAAAACACATCCAACCGGATTTAGAGTAGGAATTATTCAAAGCTGGGCAAGCCAATGGTATGCTCGAGTAAGAGACTACGGAAAATTTGTAGCAGAAGATGCTAGAATAAGAAAATTCGTAAAGAAAAAGCTATACGCAGCTGGTATTTCTAAAATATGGATTGCCAGAAAAGGCGACAAGATTACAATCACAGTTGTAACAGCAAAACCTGGTATAGTAGTTGGTCGTGGCGGACAAGGTATTGATGATCTTCGCAAAGATGTATCAAAATACATTGGTAAAGATGTTTTAATTAATGTTGTGGAAGTTGCGAGAATTGATGCGGATGCGCAATTAGTAGCGGAAAATATTGCACAACAGTTAGAAAAACGTATAGCCTTCCGCAGAGCGATGAAACAAGCTATGCAAAGAACAATGAGATCAGGCGTTCAAGGTATCAAAGTTATGGTATCAGGACGTTTGGGCGGTGCTGAAATTGCACGTTCCGAATGGGCAAAAGAAGGAAGAATTCCTCTTCAAACATTAAGAGCAGATGTAGATTTCGGATTTGCAGAAGCTGATACTATTATGGGTAAAATTGGTGTTAAAGTTTGGATTTTCAAAGGCAACTTAATGCCTGGTGAAAAAGCAGATCAAAACATCAAAGTAAAATCAAACAGAGAAAACAATTCAGAAAGAGCTGGCAGACGCCCAAGAAGAGCAAAAGCTGCCTCAACTGAAGAAGCGTAATTAAGGTATAAATAAATAGGAGCAATATAAAATGTTACAGCCTAAAAAAACAAAATACCGCAAAATGATGAAAGGCAGAATGAAAGGTACTGAAACCAGAGGTACAAAGCTTGAATTCGGTCATTATGGCTTGCAAGCAGTAGAACCTGGTTGGATTACCAGCCGTCAAATCGAGGCTGCACGTCGTGCAATGACTCGTGAAATCAAACGTGGCGGTAACGTTTGGATTAAGATATTTCCGGATAAACCTATTACTGCTAAACCTGCAGAAACTCGTATGGGTTCAGGTAAAGGTAATGTTGAATACTGGGTATCTGTTGTAAAACCAAACAGAATAATGTTTGAGTTAGAGTATTTTGATAAAGGTGTTGCTGTACATGCTTTAGAATTAGCTGCACAGAAATTGCCTATCAAAACAAAAATTGTAGTGAAAGCTGCAGAAGAAGAATAATCAAACTTGCCTGATAAGATATTCAATAGGTCGAAATATTTAAGGTAAGCAACGTAAAGGAAAATATAAAAATGAAATTAAGTGAAATGCGTGAAAAAACAGTTGATGAGTTACAAAATGCAATTGTTGATTGGAAAAAGCAGTTATTAGAATCAAGATTACAACTTGCAACTAATAAATTACAAAATACTTCAACAATTTCAAAAACAAAACGACTTATCGCTCAAGCAAAAACAATAATAACAGAGAAAGGTAAGGAAAATGCCTAAAAAAGAAAAACAAGGAATGGTTATAAGCAATAAAATGGACAAAACAGTAGTTGTAAAAGTTGCTGATTATGAACCACATCCGAGATACAAAAAAATTATGGAATCAAATAAACATTATAAAGCACATGATGCTGAAAATGTTTGCAACGAAGGTGATATCGTTAGAATTGTTGAATCAAAACCAATGTCTAAAGATAAACGCTGGACAGTTGCAGAAGTAGTAGAAAAAGCAAGATAGTTGCGTTTCGCATTGCGAAGTTCGCAAGTATCCGGTTCTGAAAATATTTCAGAGCATATGCAAAATATCAAAGCAACATTACCATTGAGTAATGAGAGGCAAACAATTAGACCGATAAATTCGGTAAAGAAAAGGAAAGAAAAATGATACAACAAGAAACAAGACTGGTAGTTGCAGATAATACAGGCGCAAAACAATTGTTATGTATCCGTGTTATGGGCAGCTCAAATAAGAAATTTGCAGCAGTAGGAGATGAAATAGTAGCTTCTGTAAAGGATGCAACTCCTAATATGACTGTAAAAAAAGGTGAAGTTGTACGTGCTGTTATCGTAAGAACTAAAGCAGACATCAAACGTCAAGACGGATCTGTAATCAGATTTGATGAGAATGCTGCAGTTATTATCGCTAAAGATGGCAACCCTAGAGGAACTCGTGTTTTCGGACCTGTAGCTCGTGAATTGCGTGATAAAGGTTATATGAAGATAGTTTCTTTAGCACCTGAAGTTATTTAGCCCTTGATAAACCTGATATCAGGTACAGGGATAAATAATCCTGAGCATGTTTCAGGATCCCATACAAATGGGAATAGTTAGTAAATAAAAGGAAAGAACAATGAAAGATACAACTAAAAAAGACTTACATGTAAAAAACGGCGACAGAGTTGTTGTTATTGCAGGTAAAGACAAAGGAAAAATCGGCAACATCAAGAAAGTTGATCGTGTTTCCGGCAAAGTAACCGTAGAAGGTTTGAATATGGTTACTAAGGCTCAAAAACCGATGCCGCAAGCTCAAATTCAAGGCGGACTTATCAAAGTTGAGACTCCAATAGATTCTTCAAATGTAATGATAATGTGTCCTGCTTGTGAAAAAGCTACAAAACCGGCAATGAAAGTTGTTGACGGTAAAAAAGTTCGCGTTTGTAAAAAATGCGGTGAACAGCTAGATGCTTAATGTATAAAATACCCCCTTGCCCACAGTGTTTGGGGTGGGAGAGGGTAGAATTTCAAAACCTATGGTTTTAGAAATTCGGGTGAGGGAATTTCCTCATCGGTAAATTATGACATTAATACCAATAGTAAAGGAAATGGAAAAATGACAAAAACAAAAGACTTAAAAACAAAATACGTTGAAGATGTAATTCCTGCTTTAAAGGAAAAATTCGGATACAAAAATGCTCACCAAGTACCAAAAATGGTTAAAATCGTTTTAAATATGGGTGTTGGTGAAGCTTCTCACAACTCAAAAATTGCAGAAGCAATTGAACATCAATTAACAAAAATTGCAGGCCAAAAAGCTGTAGTTACTAAAGCAAAAAAATCTATAGCATCTTATAAATTAAGAGAAGGTATGCCTGTTGGTGCAATGGCAACATTGCGTGGTGAAAGAATGTATGATTTTATGCAAAAATTAATTTGTGTAGTTCTTCCGAGAATTCGTGACTTCCGCGGTGTAAGTGCAAAGAGTTTCGACGGCAGAGGAAATTATACATTAGGTTTGAAAGAACAAGCGTTGTTCCCTGAAATTTCATACGAAGAAGTTGATTTAGTAAAAGGTATGAACGTTTCAGTTATCACAACTGCAAAAACCGATGAAGAAGCAAGAGAATTATTAAAACTTCTCGGAATGCCATTCAAAGGTATGAATAAATAAGATAGTAATATAAATAAATCATAAAGGAGAAATTCATGGCTAAGAAAGCGATGATAGACAAAGAAGCAAAACGTGAAAAGTTAGTTGCTGCAGGAAAATATCCGGCAGTAAGACTTCACAACAGATGCAGTATGTGTGGCAGACCTCATGGTTTCCACAGAGACTTTGGTCTTTGCAGAATCTGTTTGAGAAAAATGGCTCACGAAGGTTTGCTTCCTGGCGTTACAAAAGCAAGCTGGTAGTATAATTTTAAGTGCTAAAAGCGATTGATATAAAAAGAGTATGGGTTAACTATGCTCTTTTTTAATTTTTCCTATGCACAATTACGCTATGCAAAAATGCAACTATAAGTAATATATATTTACCCCTTCCCATTTGAAAAAAAATATTTTCTTGATATGATTGTAATATGAAAGATATGTTAGAACAGATACTTCAAATAGAAGCGAAATACAAAGAGTTGGGCGAAACTCTTTCTGATCCTGCTGTAATTCAGGATTATAATAAATTTAGAGACCTGTCAAAACAAAGAAAGTCAATGGAAGAAACCGTTGAACTTTATTACGAATGGCAAAAAGCAACCAAAACGATTGAAGACGATAAAGAGCTTTTGCAAGGTGAAAAAGACGAAGAAATGCGTTCTATGTTAAAAGCTGATATCGAGGAGAACGAATCAAAATTGCCTGAGTACGAAGAACGTATGAAAAGGTTATTGCTGCCGCGTGATCCTATGGATGATAAAGATATTATGCTTGAAATTCGCGGCGGTGCCGGCGGTGATGAAGCTAATATTTTTGCGGGTGATCTTGCAAGAATGTATTTGAAGTTTGCAGACAAAAAAGGCTGGCAAACCCAAATTCTTTCCAAGACTGAATGTGAAGCAGGCGGTTATTCTGAAATAATTATTTCTATAAAAGGTGATTCTGTCTATTCTCAATTAAAGTATGAATCCGGTGTTCACAGAGTTCAGAGGGTTCCTGAAACAGAATCACAAGGTCGTGTTCACACTTCAACTGCCACAGTGGCGGTTATGCCTGAGGTCGATGATGTTGAAATTGAAATCAGACCTGAAGATATTGAAATGTCTACCGCTCGTTCAGGCGGTGCAGGCGGTCAAAATGTTAACAAGGTTGAAACTGCCGCAAGACTTTTCCACAAACCGACGGGTATTATGATTTTCTGTACCGAAGAACGCTCGCAGCTTCAAAATAAAGAGCGTGCAATGGAAATTTTACGTTCAAAACTTTATGATTTGGAAGTTCAAAAACAAATGCAAGAGGTTACAGACCTCAGACGTTCTCAAGTCGGTACCGGTGACAGGTCTGAGCGTATAAGAACATACAATTTCCCTCAAGGACGTTTAACTGACCATCGTATCGGTCACAACTTGAATGTTTGGACGGTGATTGACGGTGATTTGGATGAACTTATTGAACTTTTGATTGAGTATGACCAAAAATTAAAGCTGGAAAAACTTGCCCAACAAGGCTAGGGGGGGGTAAATGTTGCTACCAATGATTGCGCAAGACTTCCCTGCAATTGCGAGCGGGGGTAAATGTTGCTACCAATGGTTGCGCAAGACTTCCCTGCAATTGCGAGCGGGGGTAAATGTGTGCCAACACAGGACGCGCAAGACTTTCCTGTAATTACGAG
This sequence comes from bacterium, assembly GCA_017477685.1. Lineage (GTDB taxonomy): Bacteria > Cyanobacteriota > Vampirovibrionia > Gastranaerophilales > Gastranaerophilaceae > Zag111. The sequence goes on from JAFUUT010000207.1 coordinate 10,246, forward strand.
CGGGGGTAAATGTTGCTCCAATAATTGCGCCACTTTGCTCTGTAATTGCGAGCGGGGGTAAATGCATGTTGCCGCCGGTTGTGCAAGGCTTTCCTGTAATTGCATGCGAAAGTAAAGCAATCTGCTAATTAATGGTTTCAATTATTTCCCTGCAGTTTTCTATTTCCTTAAAAGCAAATTCTACATCTTCTTTAAGAATACTTATTATTGTTCCCTCTTTTGCTTTTCCGTCGATTAAATCATATAAAACATCCAGCAAATATATTGATTTCAACAGTTTGCCTGAGATATTTTCACTTTTGTATGCGAGTTCTGTTTTATCTTCCATGACATCTCCTTAGTTCTACTTAATTCTACTTTATAGAATTAAGTATAATAAAGTAGAATTGAAATGTCAAATAATATGTAATAATATCAAATAAAATGTAATAAAATGATAAAAAGGTATAACAATGGCAGAAGAGAAAAAAAGGCTTACATTACTTGTTGATTATGATGTTTTTGAAAAGTTTAAAAAACTTGCTCAAGAACAAAATCGTACAGCGGGTAACTTGGGAACAAAACTTTTAAAGGATTATGTAAAAGAGAATTACAAAGATAAGTAACATGACAGAACGACGTTGTGCCGGATGTTGGCAAATTAAAGACCGAAAAGATTTAATAAAGATAACTAATGCGGCAGGAACCCCCGTCGTTAACCCGAATTCGACCACATTTGGCAGATCTGTATATCTTTGTTATAATAAATCTTGTATAGATGCAGCTTTTAAAAAGAACAAAATAGAAAAGTTTTTAAAAACTTCTGTACCAAGCGAATTGAAAGGACAGTTATTAGATGAGTTACGAAACAGTTAGAATAAGTGAATTAGCAAAAGAGCTCGGACTTCCAAGCAAAGAAGTTGTTGAGAAGTTTGAGAAAATAGGGGTTACAAATAAAACTCATTCAAGTACTGTTACTCAAGATCAAATAAAAAGGTTGAAAGAATTTATCGCTGATGGCGGTGTAAAGAAAACTGCCAAACCAAAAGCGTTTGTTGTAAAAAAAGCAAAGGTCGCAGAGCCTGAGCCTGAAAAAGAAGAAGTTCAAAAACCTGAAGAAAAGGAAGAAGTAAATCCGGAACCTAAAAAAACTATAGAAAAACCAAAAATAGAAAGACCTGCTCCGTCAAGAATTGAAATTGTCAGACGTGCGCCGAAGAAGCCTCTTGTTTCTTCTGAAAAGGCTGATCGTCCTGAACGCTCAGAGCGTCCAAAACGTCCTCAAAAAAATGACGATGGCAAAACTTTTGACAAGTCTAAAAAAACAGCAGACAATTCTCAAAAAGGTTTTGCGGGCAAAAAACCTATAGAACGCCGTATTATTCCTCAGGATATATATGAAAATAAAACAGGCGGTGCAGGTAAATTTGGCGGAAGTAAGAATTCCGGTAAGAAAAAGGATAAAGATTTTAATTCTAAAAAAGAAGAACAAGAAATGATTTCTTTGGAAAAGGCTGCTGCTCAGCACCATAAGAAAAAAGTTCAAAAGGCCGAAGAAGTCGAGGAAGTAAAACAAATTGTTGTCACAAATGCAATGACAATTGCCGAGTTATCTGAAAAAATAAAGAAAACTCCTGCTGATATTGTAAAATTCCTAATGATGAACGGAACAATGGCAACAGTAAACCAATTAATAGATGTCGATATTATTAAAAAAGTTTGTGCAGAATATGGTTTGGAAGTTTTAGAAGAAGATTTGGAAGCATTCATGGAAGAAGAACTTGCAAAAGAAGAAGAACAAAAAGCTCTTTCAAATGTTGACAAAAAATTGCTCAAAAAACGCGCCCCTGTTATTAGTATTATGGGGCACGTTGACCATGGTAAAACTACGTTACTCGATAGTATTCGTGCTTCAAAACATAAAATTGTTGCAACTGAGGTTGGTGGTATAACACAATCTATCGGTGCTTATACTGTTTATGTCGGTGATAAGAATGACAAAAAAATCGTATTCTTAGATACTCCGGGTCACGAGGCTTTCACGGAGATGAGAGCTCGCGGTGCGCAGGCTACAGATATTGCAATTTTGGTTGTTGCGGCTGATGACGGTATAATGCCTCAAACTATTGAAGCAATCAACCACGCTAAAGCTGCTGAAATTCCTATTATTGTTGCGGTCAACAAAATCGATAAACCGGGAGCAAATCCTGACAGAGTTTTGCAGCAATTGACAGAACACGGTTTGGTTCCGGAAGATTGGGGCGGAGATACGATCGTAGTCAAGGTTTCTGCTTTGCAAGGAACAGGTATTGATGAACTTTTGGAATACATTTTGCTTGTTGCTGATGTTCAAGATTTGAAAGCCAACCCGAAAGCCGAAGCGACAGGTGTTGTTATTGAAGCTAATCTTGATAAAGGTAAAGGACCTGTTGCAACATTGTTGGTACAAAATGGTACACTTCGTGCAGGTAATTGTATTGTTGTCGGTACTGCTTGCGGCAGAGTTCGTGCGTTGTTATCCGACAGCGGGGAAAGAATTCAAAAGGCAGAGCCATCAACTCCTGTTGAGATTTTAGGTTTGTCTGAAGTTCCTCAAGCAGGTGATAATTTCAAAGTTGTTAAAAATGAAAAAGAAATGAAAGCAATTACCGCAGAACGTCAAGAAAAAGCAAGGGATAAGCGATTAGAAGCTATGCTTCCTGCACATATCAGACGTGAAGCTGTTGCCGGAGATGATAATATTCCTCAGTTGAATTTAATTATCAAAGCTAATACAAACGGTTCTGCTGAGGCTGTTGCTCAAGCTATTGCACAGGTTGAATCAAAAGAAATCGCAACAAAGATTATTCACGTTGGTGTCGGTGATATTTCAGAGGCCGATGTTATGCTTGCAGCTGCATCCGGTGCTTTGATTTTAGGATTTACGGTAAAAGAAGATGCGAAAGCTCTTGCGGCTGCGGAAAAAGAAGGCGTTACAATCCGTAAGTATGATATTATTTATCAATTGCTTGAAGACATCGAAAAAACATTATTATCACTTCTTCAACCTGAAATTAAACAGGTTGAACTCGGAAAAGCTGAGGTTAGACAAGTATTTAATATTGGTAAAACAGGTAAAATTGCCGGATGTTATGTTCTTGAAGGTAAAATTGCCCGTTATAAGGATGCTGTTATACTTCGTGATGGCGTTGAAATCTTTAAAGGCCCTATCGAGCAGCTTAAACGCTTTAAAGATGATGTTAAAGAAGTCGCACAAGGTTTTGAATGCGGTATATCATTTGGTAAGTTTAATGATTTGCAAGAGGGCGATATTATTCAAGTTTCAACCACCGAAGAAATTGAAAGAACCAGCTTGTAATATTTCTTAATAATTCATAATATGTGAGCAATTTTTCTAAAATAAAATCCTTTATAAATATAAGGGTTAGGTTATTTATTTTAGAAAGGTTATTATTATGTTAAGCACTGGTATGAATTATGGGTTAGGTACAACAGGGATGTCATCTCCAAAGGATATTTTGACAAATGCTTATGCAAATCCGATGACAACATGCTCTGCAACCGGCAGTATAAATGTGAATGGTGCAGTATTGCCAACGAATTATGACAATGATTTTTTGATGCCCGAGGAGTTAAAAATCGGGAATTACCTGAACGGTCAGGCTTCAATGCAAGGTAATCCTTATCAAACAACTCAAACAGGTGATCAATTTGTAAGTTCTCAAACTCCTGTTCCTCAGCAGCAGGATTATTATCAACAGACTCAAATGCAAAATCCTGAGCAAGCGCAAGCAGAAGTGCAAGAGCAAGAACAAGATGCAGCGTCTAAAAAGGGATTTTCTCTAAAGACAAAAGCAGGTATATTAGGTTTTGCCGCTCCGGTGCTTGCTTGTGCGTATAAGGTACTAAAGGGAGCAAAAGCTTCAACTGTCTTTAATAAAGAATTACTGGTTAAATGCCCAATCTTAGCTGCAGTAGGCTTTGTAGTCGGCGGTTTGGCCGAAAAATTCTTTGGCAATAAAGCAGCAGCTTAACCTCCTTCATTGAGTTTGGCTTTAAGTCTTGCTTTTGCTCTGGCAATTGATGCGGAAACTCTTTTTGAATCAATTCTGGCGTTGGCTTCTCTCAGGAGCCTTCGCCCTTTTTCAAGAGATTCTCTTGCACGCATCTCATCTATTTCATCACCGGGTTCTGCAAGTGTTGTGAGAATTATGCATTCGTCATCCTTAAATTGCAATATTCCGCCCATAGTTGTGAAGGATTTATAATTATCTCCGGTTTTAATTTTGGTTACCCCAATATCCAGAGCGGACATCATTGCAATGTGTCCTTTCAGAATACCGAATTCTCCGTCTGTTCCGCGAGTATAAATTTCATCAACATCGCCGTCAAATACAATTTTTTCTTGTGTGATAATTTTCAATTTCATAATTATTCACTCATATCCTTTGCTTTTTCTACGGCTTCTTCAATTGTTCCGACCATATAAAAAGCCTGTTCCGGCAATTCATCGTATTTACCTTCAATGATTTCTTTAAATCCTTTAACGGTATCTTCAATTTTTACATATTTACCTTTATTACCGCTGAATTGCTCTGCAACAAAGAACGGTTGAGATAAAAATCTTTGAATTTTTCTTGCTCTGTTTACTGTTTCTTTGTCTTCTTCTGAAAGTTCGTCCATACCCAAGATTGCGATTAAGTCTTGTAAATCTTTGTATTTTTGCAAAATTTCAAGAACTTTTCTTGTTACTTCATAGTGTTCTTCGCCGACAATATTTGGATCTAATGCTCTTGAATTTGATTCAAGAGGATCCACCGCCGGATAGATACCTAATGATGCGATTTCTCTTGATAATACCGTAGATGCATCAAGGTGTGAGAATGTTGTTGCAGGCGCAGGGTCTGTCAAGTCATCTGCCGGTACATATATTGCTTGAACCGAAGTAATAGAACCCTCTTTTGTAGAAGTAATTCGTTCTTGAAGTTCTCCCATTTCTGTTGCAAGTGTCGGCTGGTAACCAACAGCAGATGGCATACGTCCAAGCAGTGCTGAAACTTCTGATCCTGCCTGAGTAAATCTGAATATGTTATCAATAAATAATAAAACATCTTGTTTTGAGTAATCTCTGAAGTATTCTGCAGCTGTTAGAGCTGATAATCCAACTCTCATTCTTGCTCCGGGCGGTTCATTCATCTGACCGTATATCAGGCCTACCTTATTTATTACTCCGCTTTCTTTAAATTCATTCCATAAATCGTTACCTTCACGTGTTCTTTCACCGACACCGCCGAAAACTGATACACCGTTGTGTGCCATTGCGATGTTATGAATTAATTCTTGAATTAGGACTGTTTTGCCAACTCCGGCACCGCCAAACAAACCAATTTTACCGCCTTTTTGATATGGTTGCAGCAGGTCAATAGCCTTGATACCTGTTTCAAGAATTTCTACATCAGTATTTTGGTCAACGAGTTTTGGTGCATCTCTGTGAATTGGCAGAAATGTATCTGTTTCAATAGGACCTGCGTTGTCAACAGGGTCGCCCGTAACATTAAGTATTCTGCCTAAAATTGCATTTCCGACAGGTATTTTAATAGGTTCATTTGTGTTAATAACTTTCATTCCTCGTTTAAGACCGTCAGTTGAGGACATTGCAACTGTTCTGACTTTATTTGAACCAAGCATTTGTTCTACTTCCGCAACAATTTTTTCACCGTTTTCGTTATATATGTTTAGTGCGGTGTAAATATTCGGTAAATTCCCGTCAGGAAACTCTACGTCTATGACAGGACCTATAATTTTTGTAATTATCCCCTCGGTGGCATTTAGTGTTACCATTTTTCTCTCCTTAAAACTAATACTTTTCTATATTATATAATAAAGATTAAAATAAAAAAAGTAATAAATAGTACTATCGGAACTAGCACAATTTTCCACTTATGTTCACTTTTTCTTTCCATTGCGACGGGAAAGAAAAAGTGAACCGAAAAAGAAAGCACGCCAGACAACAACGCTGCCTGACGGCATCGTTCCGCTCGGAATATGTAGGCATAAAATACTCATACGTTTTTGTCCTACGGACAAAAATCTCTAAGCGCAGCTAAAACAACGCTGCGCATTATAACCCCCACCCTGACCCTCCCCCTTGGAGAGGGAATTATTCCCCGACTTTTACGACAATTAATGCAAAATATGCTACACCGATAAACTACATTTACCTCCGACCTTTGCGCAGTGAGTAATCATTGTTTGCGACACAGGTTCAAAGCGGAATTTGTCTGAGGACGTCAGTCCGAGTTATTCCGCTTGATGTGGAGCAAATACAGATGATTAACGAACGAAGCATCAGGTCGGGGAGTTTCTGGGCGCCACCCGTCTTTGCGGTCAAAGATGGGTGGCATGGGTAGTTTCTTTTTGTAAAAAGGAACTACTGATAGTACTATTTATGTGTTTTTAAACAGAGTATTATTCCCGTCAGTCCTGTTAAAAACAGAATTACAGATACGATTTGTGCAATAGGAAATGCTCCTATATTCATGGCACTATCTATTCTTATTTGTTCTATAAAAAATCTTATTATTGCATAGATTATTAAGTATGAAAAAAATGCTATTCCAGGATATTTATTTGCGAATTTTTTAAAAATAAATAATAAGATAATAAAAGCTAATAAGTTCAATACACTTTCATATAATAATGTCGGGTGGAATAGTGAGAAATCGGAATATTGTGCTAATCTTCGAGCTTGAGGAATATATAATCCCCAATTTTGGTTTGCTGTTGGCAGCCCATATGCTTCTGAGTTGAAGTAATTCCCCCAACGACCGATTGCTTGCCCTAATATTGTTCCGCACCCAAAGCAATCAAGTACACTCAAAAAAGAAATCTTATTCTTCTTTGCCATATAAAATAGCGCAAGTATTCCGCCGATTAATGCTCCATGAATTGATAATCCGCCCTCTCTAATATCAAGTATCTCCGGCAGATGTGCCAGATAGTGGGCGGGGTTAAGCATACAAAAATATATTCTTGCTCCCAATATCCCAAATATGATTATTAAAGGTGCGTATTCAACTGCTAAATCTTTTTTATTAAACAGAATATTGCATAATTTGTTTGCTGTCAGAATAGCAATTAATATTGCAATAGCCATAATAATCCCATACCAATATATGGAAACAGAACCAATATTGAATGCGACATCAGGCACCGCAGGAATTATCATCGGTTACTCCTCATCAGAAGGTTTGTTTTCCCCTGCAAGATATTCCATTTGTTTTTCCACTTCAGCTTTATTTTTTGCATTAGGATTCAAATCTAAGTACTTTGTGTAATTTTGTAGTGCAGAGTCTTTTAATTCTTCACAAAGAGAGGTTTCTTTTTCGCTCATCTCATATTTTTCATCAAAATTTAAATCCTCTGCTTTTGGGGTATATAAGCTGTCATCAACATTCATTCTTACTCTGCCCTGTTCAAGGTCAATAATCAAATTATTTTGTGCGGTTGCAAGTGAGTAATATACTTCCGGAACATCAGATTTGATTTCAATTGCTTTTTTGTATTCTTCTACCGCATTTATATAATCCTCCGATTGGGTATATGCAACAGCAAGATTGTAGTGGGTTTCAAAAATCGTAGGATCAAGGTCTATACTTGATTTCAATCTCTCAATCGCTTGAGCATAATCTCCTTTTTGCATGTATGTTTGGGCTTTATTATTTAAATCTTGAACGGCAAAATTATTTATGCAAGCTGTAGATATAACCGCAACAAGTAATATACTTACTAATAAAAGAACCTTTTTCATATTTTCCCTCTTATAATCAAACGCGTGTTAATTAATTATAATTTAATCATAAAAATATGGCAAATTTAATTAATTTAAGTTACAATAAATTTTATAAAAGGAGAATTTGTATGTCAGATGATAAAGTAGTAAGTCTTGGTTCTAAAAAGAAAAAATCATCAAAGCATGAGGAAGAAAATATAAATCAAGATGTTGTATATTGTAGTTTTTGCGGCAGACCAAATACTCAAGTAATTAAAATGATTAAAGGCCCTGGGGTAAATATATGTTCTGAATGTACTATGATTGCAGTACAATACTTGATACTTCAAGACAGGATGCCGTCTGCTGAAGCTCAGCAAATCTTGGATGCATTTTGGGGAAAGGCAAGATAAAGTTTGAGTATTAAAGTGAAACAATTGAATCCTTTTGAATTGAAAACCACATTAATAAAATTATTATCAGGTATAAATTCAGTAAATGATATTCAGAATTGTCTTTCTGAGATAGAACTTCTTGATGCCCAAGAGGATAAGACGGTTCTTTCAAAGTTGCTATTTAAAGAATTAATGAATGCGGATAATGCAAAAATTCCGGTAATATGTTTTCTTTTAGAACATTTTATTAAGAAAGAGGATTTGGTAAGCGGACTTTGGGAAACATTAAATAACAAGTCAGTTAAAAGTGAGGCAAAAATTACTATAATAAATCTTTTGAGAGAACTGGATGCGGATTGGTCTTTTGAGGATTTTGCGGATTATGCGGAAGATGCGGATGAAATTCTGGACGAAAATACAAGGCAGCTTTTGAATAATGCAATAATCAATCCTGAAGTTCAAATTGATTTTATGGATTTTATGGCATCTATAAAGGTTGAAGATAAAATAACTTTACTCAATTCTTTCGGAAAAGATTTTAGTGATGATGCATTGGCCAATATATTGATTCCTGTTTTTGAGTCAAACCCAAGTAGTCCTGAGGGGAAAGAAGCTTTGAGAATGCTGGGCGAAACAAAATCTCAACTTGCTCTAAGTGTGCTTGAAAGAATGCAGAATTTAACCGAAGGTGAACTTAATCAATCTATTCGCAAGAGTTTAGCAACATTAAAAATGTCTGGTATAAGAGAAGATAATACAAAAGAATTTTATCGTGAAATTCTTTCAAACAGTAAACCGGATAAGTTCTATGTTACATATCCTGACGGGCATGGTGATATGGCTATGATATGTACAAGAATTACCGAAGATAAAAGGATAAGATTTATTTCCGTTGTTACAAATATTGATACTGGAATAAGAGATTGTTTCGGGTTTTATGATATTTCGCAGTTCGAGTGTGATAAAATTCTTGAAAGATTTTTGAAGGATGAAAAAGTTGCCTCTGTATCTGCGGAAACATTTAAAAATATTCTGTATAACAGCGAAATTCAAACTATTAAATCGAATAGTAATAATTGGGAGCTTCCTTATGAATATGTATGCTGGAAAAATCTTTTGATTGATATTGATTCGGAGGATGTTTTGATTGAGGATGTAGTGAAATCAGATGTTTCCGGTGTAGAAGTTGATGATTCAATTTTTACAAAATTAAAAGAGATGAAAGTTTCTTCACATTGGTTTCTTGACGGATACTACAGCGATGAATTCGAAGAATTGCTGAAATATTTGAAAGGAAATAAGGATTTAGATTCTGCCGAAAAACTTTATATTGATAAGGTCTTTTATAAAGAGGAAAAAGAATCATGGGTCAAAAAGCTTTATGTGTCTGCATATATCAAGTTGATGCTTGGTAAAAAAGATGAGGCAGAACAGATATACGGTTTGATTAGCGATAAAGTATTATTGGATAAATTTTTCGACAATTTGTTAAAACGTAGTATTTATGAGTATTTTATGACGATAAAATATAATAAGGATATGAATGTTTTGCACTATTGTGATGATGAAATTATTTCAAAGATTGAGTATATAGAAAAGAATTGGGTAAGTTAGATGTATAAAGTAATGGCGCTTGATGTGGGAACAAAAAGAATAGGAATTGCTTTAAGCGATTTTCTTTTGATGCTGGCTCAGGGGCATTCTTATATCTCTCGTAAACCCGAGGATAAGGCGTTAGAGGCTATATACAAAATAGCGAAAGAAAACCATGTAGAAAAAATTGTTGTCGGTTTACCTCTAAATATGGACGGTACAAAGGGGTTTCAGGCGCAGGATTGCGAAGAATTTGCTTCAAAGATTCAAGGATATGAAATTATTTTTGAAGATGAACGCTTGACTTCAGACTCTGCGGAAGAAAATCTTAGAGCAAAGAAAATAGATTTTAAAAAAGATAAAGGACTGGTTGATATTGAAAGTGCTTGTATTATACTGGAACAATATATATCAAGAAAAAAATAGGAGGCTGATATGGCAGAAGAAGAAAACAACATTATTGAAATTACAGATGATGAAGGCAATACTATCAAATGCGAATTATATGATATAATTGAATTTGAAAACAATCAATATGCAGTGTTGATTGAGGCTGAAACGGAAGAAGAAAATCCGGAAATGGTATTGATGAGATATACTGAAGAAGATGGTGAAAGCTATTTTGAAACTATTGAAGATGATGAAGAATTTGAAAAAGTTTCAGAATATATAGAAAGTTTGGAAGAAGTAGAAGAGGAATAGAGTCTTGTTTGAAAAATTTACTGAAAAAGCGTTAAATGTAATTCTTGAAGCGCAGAATATTGCAATTTATGACCAAAGTGACAAGGTTTTATCCGAGCATTTGCTTTTGGCTCTTGTAAAAGAAACGAAAGGATTTTGTGCAAAGATATTCAGTTCTTCCCATATCACTTATGATGCGCTGGCAAAAGAGATTTATATGACGCTGGATATTGAAGAGTCCGATTTAAACTCGGCTATTCCTTTCAGTGAAGATTTCAAACGTATTCTAAAAAGAACAATGGATTTGGTTGACGAATCGGGAAATTCTACTGTTCATTATGAACATTTGGTTCTTGCCGCAATAAATGACAAGCATTCCAAAATTTCTCAGTATCTTGAAAATTTAGGTTTTGATATTGACAAGTCCCGTCCATTGATAGAAAAACTTGTTCAAAGAAAAGTTAAGAACGATTTTCATCCTGAAAATGATGATAATAAAGAACCGGAGATTAATCTTACGCAGGAAACGGATTCTCTGTTTGATAATCCGGAATCTTCAAAGGTTTTTGAGCGTGCAGTTTCAAAATTGTCCACTTCTGACTATGAAATTTTAGGAACAGAGCAAATCATATCTTCAATATTGGAAGATAAAGATTCCTCTTTGACAAAAATTCTCGCGCAATTCGGAATTACAGAGGAGGGATTTGATGAAAAACTCTCAAAAGTCCAATCCCGCAGTGCGGAGTATGAAGGACGACAGATAGTTTTTACTCCGAATGCTTTTATTGCAATGAGTCTTGCGCAGCAAACAGCAAAAGAACTTGGTTCATCGGAAGTCTTGCCTGAACATATGATTTTAGGTCTTTTGAAATCTAAAAAGGGTGTAGCCTATAATATTTTGAAAGAATTCAAGATTAATGATGATGATTTGGCTCATACAATTATAAAACCGATTGAAAAAGAAATGCCTGAAACACTGACAGTTTTGCGTCTTGCAAAGCAAGAAGCACGCAGAATGGGAAAAAGTGTTGTCGGAACAGAGATGTTTTTACTTGGCATAATAGGGGAAGCTACCGGAGTAGGCGCTCAAGTTTTAAAAGGACTGGAGATAAATATAAAAGATGCGCGTCTGATTGTTGAACAAATGATTGGTTTTGGAAATGATTATTTTGATAGTGAAATGTCATTTACAAAACGTGCAAAAAGGGTTCTTGAAACGGCTTGGGATTATGCCAAAAAAGCCAACAAAACCAAAATCAGTTCATCTGATTTGTTATGGGCAATCACGACAGAGCCTGATTCTACTGCAATGCAGGTATTGGAACAGCTGGGTACCGACGTATTGGAAATCCGGGAAGGGGTTAAAAAGTACTTAGCTAAATAGTTTTTATATACTAAGGTCTGCCCTGCATTTTAAACATACGGCTTTGTTCTTACAAATTTTAGGTCGTAACCGAGGATTTGTCCGATTAATTTTGCTTCTTCATATTTTAATGTCTTGCGAGATAATTTTTGAGAGAGGTTAGAGCGTGTGTAATTATGTCCAGAAATTCTAGTCATTTCTTTTGCCACAAAAGTTATTGTAGTTTCGTTTTCAGTAAGTAATAGCTTTATATCTTTTCTTACGCTCATTTTTCCTCCTACAACATATTGACACATTTAAACTTTTTTGATAATAGTCGTAATTATATAGGAACGAACGTAAAATATTTATGACGAAATTGTATACAAAATTACATATTAAGGAATATTTATGAGATATAAACCAATTATACAAATTGATTTGGATGGGGTTTTGAACACGTATAACGGGGATTATGATAAGGATTTTATTCATCCTGTAAAAGAGGGTGCAAAAGATTTTTTAGAAAAAATGTATGCAAAATACAAATTGGTTTTGTTTTCTGCAAGGGATACCGAAATGACAGCAAAATGGCTGCGGGATAACGGAATACGAGAGTATTTTTCCGATATAACAAATGTTAAGACAAATGCTTATTTAACTGTCGATGACAGGTGTGTATGTTTTAGAGGTGATTATGAGTCTTTAATTTGTGATATAGATAACTTCAAAGTTTGGTATAAATAATGATATTCGTGATAAAATTTTATTATCAATTATGAATAAAATTCATCAGATAATAAAATCTTTTCTTGTTGATTACAATCTGAATAATCCGGATTTAGTTTATCTTGTTGCGTTTTCCGGCGGGTATGATTCTATGTGTCTTTTGGATTCTTTAAAAAAGGTTTGCCCTGATAATAAAATCATTGCGCTTCACCTAAATCACAACTGGCGCGGGGAAGAAAGCGACAGTGAGGAACAAAATTGTGCCGATTTTTGTAAAAAAATCGGGGTTGAATTTTATAGTGAAAAATTAAGTTCGGATGTTCCTAAAAATGAAACTGCCGCACGTGATGCCCGTTATGAATTTTTCTATAAGTGCGCAAAAAAGTACAATTCAAATATTATATTTACTGCTCATAATAAAAATGACAATGCCGAAACATTAATATTTAGAATTTGTCATGGTACGGGTGTAAACGGACTTCGAGGAATTTCGCCTAAAAGAGATATTTTTTACAGACCGATTTTGGGTATTGAAAGAAAAGATATTGAAGACTATTGCAGAATAAATAATTTATCTCCGAATTATGATTCCTCAAATGATGATAATATTCACAAAAGGAATTTAATTCGTTCTGAAATTTTACCTTTAATAAAAAAAGAATTGAATGAGAATATTCTTGAAGCGTTAAATTCCTTATCTGTTGTTGCAGCGGAAGAAACTGAGATAGTTAAAGAATATATATCAAAAATCAGGGAGAAAATATGTTTTGAAAAGTCAAAATATAAAACAAAAGATTTTTTACAGTTGTCAGAAAGTGTTCAAAAGCGTGTTATCTACGAAATTATGACTCCATTAATCCCTGAAAATTATGATAGAGAACGTTTACTGATTTTATGGAATTTTATTAAAGATAACTGCAATTTAAAATCCGGAAAAACTATTTCTGTTACAAAAGGTTATTTGCTTTTTGTAAATGATAAGTTTTTTGAAATTATTTCTGATAATGTCAAAGAGGAAGTATCTATTAATATAAAAAGTGCAGGAGAATATCGTTATGGAGGATTTAGTTTCAATATTTTCGAATGTAATTCAAACACTGATAAATGTGCTGGCATTTCTGGCGGGTCTGTTTTCGTGGATTTGTCCGATGTAGATTTTGATTTTGTGTTGAGAACAAGACAAGACGGAGATATAATTCAACCTTTTGGAATGTCAGGACATCAAAAATTAAAAAAATATCTAAATGCTAAAAAAATTCCTAATCATCAAAAAGACAAATTATTATTTTTGGCTCAAGGTAAAGAAATTTTGTGGTCTGAAATTGGTATGAGTGAGAAAATTCGTGTAAAAACAAGACCTACACATGTGATTATAATAAAGAAAGAAGGTATATAATGACTATGAACTTGAAAGTTCTTTATAGTGAAGCAGAAATTCAAAATAAAATTAAGGAGCTTGCTTCTAAAATGAATGCTCTGTATAACGGTGAAGAGGTTACGGTTATATGTGTGTTAAAGGGTGCTGTTATGTTTGCAACAGACTTGGTCAAGTTTCTTGATATGCCCGTGCAAATGGAATTTATCAGACTTTCAAGCTACGGTTCATCTTTAACTACTTCAGGGAAAGTTAATGCTGTAGATATTAAACTTCCTGATTTGAATAATAAAAATGTTTTGATTGTTGAAGATATTGTTGATACAGGACTTACCGCAAAATTTTTAATTGATTTTATGAATATGAATTTTCATGTTAAATCATTAAAATTCTGCTCTCTTTTAGATAAAAAAATTACGAGAAAAGTTGATATAGAACCTGATTTTTACGGATTTGAAGTAGACGACAAATTTGTTGTTGGATATGGTCTTGATTATGACGGCTATTACAGGAATTTGCCGTATATAGGTTATAAAGAAAATTAGCATTATACGAAGTTTTATGGTAATATTTGACTATATTGGAGTAAAAAAAATGACTACAACACAAACAGAAACAGTAAAATTTGACCCCGGATATGCTCAGCATACAACTATATTGTCAATAAGTTTGGAATATATTTATTCTTCATTAAATTCGTATAAAAATTTCGGGCAGAAAAAAGCAAAATTCAAAATGCTTTATCCGCAAATTAAAAGAATGGTGGATAATAATGTCGGTTTTTGTTTGGGAAGTCTTTTGTGGGCTGTTTATATCAAATCATTGGGGGATATAAAAATAGAAGGCAATCCTTGTTTTGGGGACACATATGACAAAGAGGAAACTTGTTCTGAGGTAGATTTTTCAATTGAATACTATGAGCAATTGAAAAAAGATGCAAAATATTATCTCGGTCAAGATTATCAAATTAATCCTTTGCATATTACAATATTGAATTTGTATAAGGAATTCCTTACAGAAAATATGAATTTTGTTAATACTAAAACAACAAATGATGTCAAACTTCCTGAAAAATTTAAGATGCCGTCAAAGGATGAACTTTTGGCAATTTATTCAAAAATAAATGAGGTAATTCAATCCGGCAATCTTCTTGATTTAGCAGATGTCTTTAGTTTTGTTTATGAAGGATAGTATGGCTGATTTGAAAACAAAATTATATCAAATGTTTATACTCGGGCTTGAAGGAGGGGAGTATAAAAAAGTGCTTTCGAACGGTCTTGGCGGGGTTATATTTTTTACTAAAGATATTCAAAATGTTGAACAGTTCAAATCTCTTATTTCACAAATAAAAAATATTAGTTTGATTTCTCCGTTTTTATCAATCGATCAAGAAGGCGGGCGAGTCGAAAGAACTGAAAATATTCACAATGGTAAAAAATATTTATCCGCTAAATATGCTTTTGAAAAAGGAGAAGATTTTCTTGCCTTGCAAACTGATACAATGGCAGCGGAATTGAAAGATTACGGCATAAATTTGAATTTTGCGCCATGTATTGATACAAATACCAATCCAAATAACCCGATAATAGGTGAAAGAGCATATTCTTCAAATCCTGATGAAGTTATTATTGCAGAGAATATTGTGTCAGGTATTTATCGAAAGTATGGAATTATTCCTTGTATAAAACATTACCCCGGGCATGGAGATGCAAATGCGGATAGTCATTTGACTCTGCCGGAGATAAATTTATCAATGAACGAGATGAAAGATATTCACATTAAGCCTTTTGAAGCTGCAATAAAAAACGGCGCAGATATGGTTATGGCGGCTCATCTTCACTGCATGTGTTTTGACAAAGAAGTTATTCCGACCTCTTTGAGTAAAAATGCTCTTTCATATTTGAGAAATGAATTAGGATTTGACGGGGTAATAATTTCTGATGATATGGTTATGAAAGGTGTTGCCGATTTTGGCGAAGTTGAAGCCTTTATTATGGGTATAAAAGCAGGCTTAAATCTTTTTATTTACCGTAATTCCGACTCGAAAATAATTAATGTAATTGAAAAAATATACCAAATTGCATTAGAAAATATTGAAATCAGATCAAGAATTGAAGATTCTTATGAGAGAATAATTAATCTAAAAGAAAAATTTTCGGTATAAATATTTTTGTTAAAATATTTACCCATTGTAAAGATATTAGCCCACTATAGCTTGTTTGTGCTATACTTTTATTATTAGGATAGACTTGGAGGGAATACATGACTACTCAACAGAACATGTTTGGCGACGGAAAAATTGTTCCGGTTAATATAAGAGAGGAAATGAAACGCTCATATATCGATTATGCGATGAGTGTAATTGTGGGACGTGCATTGCCTGATGTAAGAGACGGTTTAAAACCGGTTCACAGACGTATTTTATATTCTATGAACGAACTTGGTATGTATCCGGATAAACCGTTTAGAAAATGTGCAAGAATTGTCGGTGAAGTTCTTGGTAAATATCATCCGCATGGTGATAGTTCTGTATACGAAGCTTTGGTTCGTATGGCTCAAGACTTTTCTACAAGATATTTAATGGTTGACGGGCATGGAAACTTTGGTTCTGTTGATGGTGACGGTGCAGCCGCAATGAGGTACACTGAGGCTCGTATGCATAAAATTACTCAATCTATGCTTGCCGATATAGATTGTGAAACCGTTGAATTCCAACCAAACTTTGACGGTTCGCTGCAAGAACCAACAGTTTTGCCGGTTAGATTACCAATGCTATTATTAAATGGTGTTTCCGGTATTGCCGTTGGTATGGCTACAAATATTCCTCCGCACAATCTTTGTGAAGTGGTAGATGGAACTATTGCATTGATTGATAATCCAAATATTACAATCCCTGAACTTATGGGTTATATTAAAGGTCCTGATTTTCCTACCGCAGCTACAATTGTCGGTACAAGTGATATTAAACAAGCCTATGAAACAGGCAGAGGATCTATTACGATGTCTGCTGTTTCAGGATTTGAAGAAATATCAGGCGGTGCAGGACGTCAATCCAGAACAGCAATTGTTGTTACCGAAATTCCATATCAGGTTAATAAAGCATTACTTATTGAAAAAATTGCCGATCTTGTTAAAGATGAAAAAATCAAAGGCATTTCTGATATTCGTGATGAGTCCGACCGTGAGGGTATGAGAATTGTTATTGAATTGAAACGTGATGCTAAACCTGATGTTGTAAGAAATAATTTGTATAAGTTTACTCAACTTGAAACAACATTCGGTGTTAATATGGTTGCTTTGTGCGGTCAACAGCCTCGTTTAATGAACTTGTACGAAGTTTTGAACGAATTTGTTGAACACAGAATTGAAATCGTAACAAGAAGAACAATATTCTTCTTGAAGAAAGCAAAAGTCAGAGCTCATATTTTAGCAGGTTTAATTATTGCTTTGGGTTCAATTGATGAAGTAATCGAACTTATTAAAAAATCTAAAACGACAGATACTGCTCGTGAAGGTTTAATGAGCCGCTTTGGGCTTGATGCTGACCAAGCGAATGCAATTTTAGAAATGCAATTACGTCGTTTGACAGGTTTGGAACAAGACAAAGTTAAAGCTGAATATGATGAGTTATTAAAGAAAATTGATGAATATGAATCAATTCTGGCAAGCCGTCAAAAGATTTTGGATATAATTAAAACAGAACTTCTTGAAGATAAGGAAAAATATGGTGATGAGAGAAAAACTCAAATTGTTCCTGAACGCGGAGAAGTTACGATTGAGGATTTGACTCCAAATACTCCAATGGCTGTATTTATTACTCATCAAGGATATTTGAAACGAATTCCTCTGGATACATTTGAACGCCAAAACCGTGCAACTCGCGGCAAATCAGGTATCAAAACAAAAGAGGACGATGATATTCAGCATTTCTTTACTGCGATGATGCATGACAAAGTATTGTTCTTCTCATCAAAAGGTACTGTTTATAGCTTGAATGTGTATGATTTCCCTGAAGGCGGAAGACAATCAAAAGGTTTACCGATAATAAATGTATTGCCGATAGATCAGGATGAAAAGATTACTGCGGTTGTACCTGTAAGCAATTTCTCACACGAGTTGAATTTGATTATGCTTACTAAAAAGGGAAATATTAAACGTATTGAGTTAGACAATTTCTCTAATATCAGACGAAACGGTATTATAGCAATCGGTCTTGACGAGGGCGACAGTTTGAATTGGGTAAAACTTGCCAAATCTATGGACGAAATTATTATCGGAACATCCTGCGGTATGGCAATCAGATTCCCGATTAAAGACTTAAGACCGCTCGGACGAAGTGCAAAAGGTGTAATTTCCATGAAATTACGTTCCGGTGATGAAATTGTCGGATGTGATATTATACCTCGTGATTATGATGCAGATTTGCTAGTTGTAACATCTGACGGATTTGGAAAGCGTACAAAACTTTCTGAATTCCGTGCTCAAAACAGAGGCGGTATCGGTTTAATTGCAACCAAGTTCAAGACTTCAGCATCCCGCCTTGTTGCATTAACTATTGTTGAAGATAGTGACGATATTATGCTTGTTACGGCAAATGGTGTTGTAACTCGTATAAATGCCGGTTCAATTTCACAACAAGGACGTCCTGCAACGGGTGTAAGAGCCCAAAACTTGAATGAGGGTGATAGTGTTGTTTCGGTTAACAAAATCTTGAATCCTGATGAGGATGATGTTACTATAAAATCTTCCGTATCAGCAGAAATTGGTGCACCGGAGCCTGAAACACAGCAAACAAGTTTACTTGATGATTCTTTAGAAGAAAATACCTCAAGTGAAGAATAATTATAAGAAGGAGAAAAATAAAATGGCAGATGCAAAAATTTTAGCAACGATTGAGCGTTCTGAAACAGAACAGCTACAAATTTCACTTAGTGAATATAAAGGTACAAGTTATCTTAATATGAGAATATTTTTCACAAATGATGGCGGAGCAACATGGATTCCGACTAAAAAAGGCGTAACATTCACTGCCGATCAATTGGATATTCTGACAGAAGCAATTGAAGAAGCAAAGCAAGAATTTATGGCTGAAGCTGAATAAGTAAATTTTGTCAAATAAAAAAGACCGACTGAAATGTCGGTCTTTTTTATTTGATTAGATGTGTTATCTATTGTGCGAATGGTGTTGATGATTGTGATGATGAGAATTATCTCTGTCACGCGGTGGCGGAGGCGGTCTTCTGTCCCTGTCATTCCTGTAATCATCGCCATCGTCACTTAGTAATGTAAATGCTGCCGCTCCCAGTACCAATGCTCCGATACCAAGCCCTGTAAGGATAGGGTGTCTGTCAGAGAAAGAGGCTTTTTGCGGCTTATACTCTGTATTATTGCTTGTTGTCTGAGTATTATATGTGTATTCTTGTTCTCTTGGAATAATATTTGTTGTTACAGTTCCATAATACGCATCATCAGATGAATACGCTTGATATGGTCTGTTTGACTCAACAGGTTGAGCGTATGTATTGTTGTAATACGTCGAATTGTTACTGCCGGGGGCAGTAAATACCCAGTTTTCCGCACTGAATGCCAAATTTGATGCCGACATTAATAGCACCAAAAATATGGCAAGTATTCTCTTCATTCTTCACCTCCGTGTTTATATATTTTTTAGCTGATACTTATATAAAAAATTTTTAAGAGGTGAATTTCAGAAATTTTATTTATAGTTACAAAACTTTACATTTTTGAATGTTTATATGTCGTAAAAATTTTGTACAAATTTTGATCTGAGTAAAACTTGCATTCTATGTGTTGAAGGGAAGTATAAATACAATCTTTCGCTATTTTTATCATAATAGCTGTATGCTGTTTTTACTTTGTTGTTATCAAAACCTTTTTGCGGAGTAGAAAGGTATTTTATTGTTTTTATTTCTTTTGAATCAATGTCATGACCTGCAAATTCTTCCAGTCTTTCTTTAAAAGGAGCATATATGTCTTCTGTTCCCTCAGTTTCATCTAATTGAGAAGTTTTGCTTTTTGCAGGGTTTCCATTTAGTACGAGTGTTTCGTCTTTTTTAATATCAGGTGTTCTTTCTAATATATACGGGACGAAGACTTCTATATTGTCATTTCTGATAAATTCCCCATGAAGTGTATCTTTTAGATTTTGAATCATTGAGCCCAGAGATTTTTCGTTTTCATAATCTTCTAAACTTCTGCAAGCTTCTTCTCTATTTTGTGCATATATTGAGAATTTACATGGTTTACCTTCTACTTCTAAATATACAGCAGCTCTTTGTGTTGTCGGGTCTTTTTCAAAGTGAACTATATTTATATCTTTTGCAAGGGCATTTCTATATATTTCAAGCTGTGCTTTGTGGTCATTATTTCTGTATAAACCGAGCTTGTCAGCGATATCCATCAATTCAAAAGGTATTTCTTCATTGTATGAATTTAATATACTGTCAGCCAGCCAAAACTTGATTTTTTCTTCTTTATTATCTCCTGCTTGGAAACATTCTATAGGGATTTTAATTTCTCCAAAATCTCCGTTATTGTTTTCCAGTGCAACAATGTTTTCAATGGTGTCTATTTTTGCAATATTACAAGCTTCCATAATCTTGTCCATGTCTTCATCGTTTAGTATTGGTTCTGCAAAATCATCATTATTGCCGTGGAGTTCAAAAATATCCTGCTCTAAATCGTTCCCTTTGAATGCAATATGTTTATTTTGATTTAAGAGATTTGTTTGGTAATTGTAATTACTTGTAATTTGATAATTTGATAATATTTTCATAAAAATAGTCCTTATTTTTTTAATACTCTTTTATATGTAAACCCGCTGAAGAAAAAATTTTCCATTTTTGACAAATAAGTTTTACAATTCTTAACCTGTAAATGCTAAAAAAAAATTGATGCTTAAAAATATGAAGTTTGAGCATCAATTTAATGGTAATAATTTTGTTTATATTTAGTATATATCGTCTTTTATTTTCGGTATATCTATATTTTTAGTTTGTCCGTTACTGTATAAAAGTTGTATTCTTTTTTCTGACGGGATGTATAAATATGTTTTAGCTTGTTCGCTGTCGTAATATCCGTACGCTGAGTGCAAGATATTATTATCATACCCTTCATACGGTTTTTCTATATAGTAGATTAATTTTATTTCTTCAGGGTTGTGATTTTTAGGTAATAATTTTTCAAATATTC
>JAFUUT010000208.1 GCA_017477685.1 bacterium
GACAAGCCTAAGAATGCTAATTTGAATGCCAACATGGGTGCCGTATTACAAAAAGAAGGCCAGCTTGACGAAGCTCTATCATACTACAAACAGGCGGAGGCTCTTGACCCGTCAAACATTAATACAAGAATAAATGTCGGGACATTATATCAGCAAAAAGAAGATTATAAAACTGCGATAAAAGCTTACGAAACAGTTCTTATATTGTATCCTGATAATGTCAGAGCACTTTTATACAGAGCGCAATGTTATGACAAACTTGGAGATAAAAAGATTGCAGACGAAGGATACAAAAAAGTATTATCCTTAGATCCTGATAATCAGGAAATCAAAGCACAAATGCTTGCAAATATAAAGAAAGATTCCACCCCTGCAGCGTTTGTTCAATATGTAAAAGATAATTTTGCACAAAATAATCCTGAAAATATCATTTACGATTATGCAATTGAATTACACAAAGACGGCAAAATACCTGATGCGATTGCAATGTATCAAGAAGCAATACGTTTGGCGGACACAGATGCGGATGCGGAAATGTATGTTAACCTTGCATTAGCACAAGCTCAAGGACAAGATTTTGATGCGGCACTTTTGACTCTAAACTCTGCAAATGCAAAGTTTGGCAGCAACAAATCCGTTAAAGATACCATAAAAAATATAAAAGGTATGCAAACGGATACAAAACTTGCTAAAGCTGCAGAGTACTATAAAAATCAAGATTATAAAAATGCAATTTCAGCATATCTTGAGATTACACCTGCAACAGCGGATACAATGCTGGCTGTTGCGGGGGCATATCAGGAACTTGGCGACAAAAATAACGCAATAGAATACTACAAAAAAGCTCTTTCACTAAAACCGGTTGATTCAAATATTGCATTTTATATTGCATCTTTATACGGGGAACAAGAGAACTACGATAGTGCCAAGGATTATCTAAAAAAAGCAATTGCATTTGATAAAAATAATACTCAAGC
Organism: bacterium; assembly: GCA_017477685.1. Taxonomy (GTDB): domain Bacteria; phylum Cyanobacteriota; class Vampirovibrionia; order Gastranaerophilales; family Gastranaerophilaceae; genus Zag111. The sequence continues at coordinate 978 of JAFUUT010000208.1, forward strand.
AATTGAATACCTTAAATCTATAGAAGAAATGGAAGATTCAAATCTACTTAATGATGCAATAAACAAATACGAAGCAAACAATCTTGATGAAAGCCTGAAAGATTTTAATACAATTCTTGCAAAAGAGCCTGAAAATGCATACGCTCTCTATTACAGAGGAATGATTTATGATGCGAACGGCAAAAAGCAAGAATCCATAAATGATTTGATTAAAGCTTATAAATTGAATAAAGATTTTACTATCTGTAATTATATAATTGCATCAAATTATGATAGTTTGGAAAAATACAAAGAAGCATACAATTATTATCTTGCATACGCAAATTCTGACGTACCTGATGATGATTACAAAAAATATGCTAAAGACAGAGCCGAAGAATTGAAAAAGTATGTCGAAGATAAAACAGCAGCCAAATAACAGAATAAAAAATATATTAAAAAGTAAAGTATCCCTGGCACCTATGGCAGGGATTACTGATTATGTATTAAGAAGCATCATTAGAGAATATTCTTCAACCTGCCTTTTAACAACAGAGATGATAAGTTGGGACTATCAGGAGATATGGTACTTCCGGGTATGGATGAACCGGGAACTGCAGGGTATTATGATATAGGTGCAACTGACCTGGGTGGAGCTTTTGCTACTTCAAAAGGTATTGGTTTAATTCCTGAGGAAGAAGCAAAGTTTACAGATCTTATAGACAACCTTCATGATGATGGTAAGGCTACTCTGCCTGAGGATTATTGTTATAATAAGAACACATATACTGTATCCGGATTCAAGGTGCTTAATCCTGAGAAA
>JAFUUT010000209.1 GCA_017477685.1 bacterium
ACCCGTTGCATTTTTGCTTTCGCTTACACAAAAAGTCAGCAACGTGTGGTTTGCCTTTGTTGCGGCAGAAGCAATATCCATCACACTTTGCGTAATAGCTTTAAGATATATGCACAAGACCGTTATTTCCAAAATTCCCGAGGGTGAAGCGGTTTAAAAGGAGTATGAAATGGATTTTAAAACAGGTTTAAAAAGAGCATCGGGTTTTGTTTTGGTGTTGGGTATATTAAGTTTTTTATTTTCGTGGCTGGTACTTTTGTATGGCTGCATGAAAGGTGAGTTTGGATATATAGTGCTGGGCGCGTTAAGCGTGCTCGGTGCAATATTCAATATTTTCAGAGCAGTTGCGGGGTATAAGGCCATACAAGGCAAGTGGCTTATGGGCGCGGTGGTGCTCGGCTGGCTTGCGGTGGTCGGCGACGGGCTGTCTCTTCTTATTTCTATGTTAAGCCCGCGCAGGATAATCATAAGAATACTTTATCTTGTGATATCGGTGCTCTATGTTTTCTGCGCACAAAATCTCATCAAAGACGAAAAGGCGGAAGAAGGTCTGCCGACAGAGACCGTGGTAAGACCGCATAAAGATACAATAGACGAAGAAGCGGAAAAGTTTTTTAATTGATAATGTTTTATGTACAGCAAGTAAAATCGTAAAGAAACTTTTTACAGGGGCTGCCGTATTGTGAACGTATCCCCGTCAAGTAGACAACTAAAAAAATAAAAATTTTTCTTCCGCCGGTAGCATATATCGGCGGATTTTTATGCTGCTTGGTTTTCTTTATTAAATTCCAATGGCGATTTTGCACCTAATTTAGCTTGATAACGGTCATTGTTATAGAACTCTATGTAGTTTTTGATAGCGGTTTCCAATTCTTCATAAGTTTCAAACTTGTCATTAAGATAATACATTTCCGACTTAATAATGCCCCAAAATCCCTCCATAGGACCGTTATCTATACATTTGCCTACTCTTGACATACTTTGTCTCATTCCTGCTGAAATAAGTTTGTGTTTAAATGTCTTGTTTGTATATTGAAAACCTCTGTCGCTATGAAATAACGGGTGTGCGTCGGCATTGAGTTTGACTGCTTCGTCAAAGTTTTTGAATACAAGTGCATTATTATTGTGTTTTCCTATTGTGTACGCAACTATTCGTCTGTCAAACAAGTCCAAAATTGCGCTTAAATACAGCTTTTCTCCGTTTCCGTATTTGAATTCCGTTACGTCTGTAAGCCATTTTTCATTTACTTTGCTTGCCTTAAAATTTCTGTTGAGGATATTTTCGGCTATCATCTGTTCTTTTGAAGGTCTGGTACAACAACTGCCCTTTCTGCGTATGTCAGACGATATTCCTAAAGCTATCATTATTCTTCGGATCCTTTTATGGTTGTAATTGGTGCCATATATGTTGTTTATAAACATTGTCATACGTTTGTAGCCCAAAATTCCATTCAGATTTTTATGTAACTCTTTTATCCTTTCCGCAATTTCTTCGTTTGTTATCTGTCTATTGCTTTTTTCCCTGTTTTTCCACTTATAATAAGCACTTCTTGCTATGTCGAGTTTTTCACAGAGCTGTTTTACAGTATAGCCTTTTTCTTCGTGCAGTTCTGAAATTGCTATATATTTTACTTCGTTTATTATTCCGGAAAGCGCCACCTCTCTTTCAGTTCTCTCAATTTTTTTACTATGTCCAGCTCCATTTGCAGTGCTTGTTTTTCAGCTTCAAGACGTTTGTTTTCAGCTTTTAATCTGTCAATTTCAGTGAGTTCATCAACATCTTTGGCTTTTCCGCGTCTGTCAACCAGTCCATCCGTACCTTTCTCTTTGAATTTTGCTGTCCAAGTATAGACTTGCTGATATGATACACTGTATTTCTCGGCTATTGCATTATAATCATTTCCCGACCCGATACAATCCGCTACTATTTGCAGTCTTTCCTCATAAGTTGTTTTTCGTCCTTTAGTCATAAGTTTCCCTCCCGAACAATTCTGTCCTTTGAATTTCTTATGACCATTATACACCAAAATCCAAGTTCGCAGTTGAATATCACTTAAAATTTTATATTTTTTTGTTATTTCATTTAAACTACCATTTCCCGCAAGATAATCTTTAACAGCTGCTTCCTTCAATTCTGCAGGATAATATTTATTACGTAAATTGAAAAATGCCTCTTCTCCTAATGCTTGGTAATTTCTTATCCACGTTCTTACTGCATTTCTGCTAACACCATATTTATTTGCTATGGCTTGTTGAGTTGCTTTTCCGGATAGATACTCTTTTACTGCTGCTATTTTCAATTCCGGTGATACTTTTGATTTTCTTCCCAATAAAATAACCCCCTTAGAGTATTGATACACGTTTTATTTTTTCGTGTGTCTACTCTAAGGGGATTATATCACTTTATGCGGCAGCTTTTTTGATTTTTGCAAAATTTACAATATTATAATTGCAATTATATCAAATATATGATATTATATAATTATAGCAATCTCAGCCGATACAAAAAAGAAAAGAGGGGTATTTATGAAAAGAAGAATTACAGTATTTTCAATCGTTTTTGCAATGTTTGCGGCAACATTCGTACAGGCTTCCGATATAAGTGTTTCGATAGACGGCATAACCCTTGAAACGGATGTACCCGCAGCAATAGTCGAAGGCAGGACTCTTGTGCCTATGCGCAGCATATTTGAGGCTTTGGATGCAAAAGTGGAATGGGACGCCGACAGCAAAAGCATAACGGCATCAAAAGACGGCAGGACCGTAAAGATGCAGATAAACAGCAAGCAGTATTCCGTGGACGGGAAAAATCTCACACTTGATGTGCCGCCAATGATAGCCGACGGAAGGACACTTGTACCCGCGCGTGCTGTCAGCGAAAGCCTTGACTGTCAGGT
>JAFUUT010000210.1 GCA_017477685.1 bacterium
GGGAGTCTAATTTTTGGCTTGAAATTTTGTCACACCTGTTTTTTACGGAAATTACTGCTTTATTATTTTTCATTGTGGTGTCTACAATAATATCTGATTCAGGGTATGAATATTTTATGGCATTTTCATACAAGTTGACAAAAACTTGTTCTAAACGCCCTTTATCTGCAATAACTTGCGGAAAATTCTCATCAATATTTACTATAATTTTATGACCGTCATGTTTTCTTAACAGGAGTTCTGATTGTTCAAAAACTTCATTGAGCCATACGTTTGTATTGACTGTTCTAAGTCTCATTCCATCAATGTCCGGAATGGTCAGCAAATCTTCAATAAGTCTTTTTAGTCTTTCAGATTGTTCTTTTATTATTCTGAGGGATTTTTGTTTTGTTTCTTCATCTATCACTATATCTTGACGCATAAGTCTTGATGTGTATCCCTGAATACTTGTCAAAGGAGTCCTTAATTCATGGCTTACAGTATCAATAAGATTTGAGCGGAATTCATTTAATTGCTTAAGCTCTATATTTTTTTGCTGCAATTCTAAATATGATTTATGTATTTCGGATGCCATTGTATTAAATTCTTTGGCAAGGAAAACGATTTCGTATGGAGTGAAAGAGGTTTTCAACAGTCTTATTTGGTGTTCATAGTTCCCTTTTGACAGTGCCATAATTGCTTTAAATAATTGTCTTACGTTAATATATAAATAAAACATATAAAATCCTATTACAATCATTGTTGATAGAATAGTGAAAAGTACTGCCAGAATAATTTTTACACGATTGTCTATAATTGCTTTTTTGGCAATACTTTTTGTTGTTCTTACAATAATCACGTAATCAGGATTGGTGTGTTTGAGGTATACAATCGGCTGATTTTTTTCATCTCCGAATATTACAGGATTATCTTCTATCATTTCACTGTTTTGAGGAAGCATATCGATTGTTTCTTTAAACACATCCGGTGTGAAATTATGCGAAGCAATCATATGATGGTTAAAATCTAAAATATATATTTGTCTGTTATCTTCTGCTAAAGACTCAAATATTTTTACATTTGCATTTTTCGAGGAATATGTTACAACTAAAAATGACCCGTCCTTCATTTGGGTTGAAAGAATCGGTTGTTCATTCATTCTTGCATTATCTGTAATTTTTTCCAATTCTTTTTGGGTTCGAACTATTGAAATATTTTCGCAGTATTGATATTTCTTTGCCACATCCTTAATATATTTTTGCTTTTGAGAGTTTGTCGGTAGAAACTCCAAAGTGTCTGCGATTTGGGTTAATGTCATTTGGTTTGCCTGAATTAAAAAATCCATTTCGTCAGAAACCATACTTGCAATTAAAATCGCAGATTCTCTCAATTGGTGGCGAACAGATTGCTGGTTGATGTTGTTAATGATAAAACCGCTTATTGACATCGGAATAACAACCGCAAAAAAGAATACGATTGCAATTTGTTCAATTATTTTTAATCTTTGAAATTTAAATTTTATCATTCCATATCTCGATTAAATTTATACAAACGGTGTCAATTTGTATCCTACATTAGTGACGGTGTGAAGATATTTAGGAGTTTTGGCGTCAGGCTCAATTTTATTTCTTAATCCTCCCACATGCACTCTTAGCATTCTGACATCTTCATTGCTGTCGTATCCCCAAACTTCGTCAAGAAGTGTAGCAAGGGTTACAGGATGGTTAAAGTGCTGCATCAAGCAGTACAAAATTTCAAATTCGGTAGGAGTCAGTTTAACTCTTTTATTAACGATAACTGCTTCTAAAGATTCAGGAAAAATTTCGATATCTCCGCTTTTGAGAACCTCGTTTGACAAAGGTGTGGTTTCTGTAGGAATTTCATTCCTGCGTAGCAAAACTCTTATGCGTAAAAGAACTTCCTGAACATCAAAAGGTTTTACTAAATAATCGTCAGCACCGCAGTCAAAACCGCTGGTTTTGTCTTCTATTGTTCCCTTTGCCGTTAACATAAGAATAGGTATTGAGAGTTTGGCGCTGCGGATATTTTTGCAAACATCAAATCCGTTCATTTTTGGCATCATAACATCCAGCAAAATCAAATCGTAAGAATTATTTAATGCTTTATTCAAACCTTCAAGTCCGTCTTTTGCACTGTCAACAAAATAACCGCTTGAGCGGACGTCAAATTCTAATAATTCCCTTATTTCGTCGTCATCATCAACTATTAATATTCTTTTTTGTCCTTCAGACATGAAGTACTCCTTTTGTTTTACATATTATAAAATAATAATTTTGATTGTAAACTCTTATGCTTTCAACTGCATTGGTCCATCCAAAGATGCAGTTACGAACTGTTTTGTGTACGGGTTTGTTTCTTTTAATAATTCTTTTGGTGTCCCTTCAAAAACAATTCCCCCATCGTAAAGCATTATAACTCTATCTGCAGTTCTTGTAATTGTAGACATTTGGTGTGTTACAACTATTGATGCGGAGTTTGTTTCATTTTTCAGCCTTACAATATAATCTTCAATCAGAGTAGAAGACATTGGGTCAAGTCCTGCTGTCGGTTCATCATAAAGTATTGTATTCGGGTTTGTAACAATTGCTCTTGCAAAGCTTACACGTTTTTGCATACCGCCTGACAGTTCTGACGGAAATTTATTCTCAATACCGCTCAAGCCTACAAGCTCTAATTTTTGGGCAACAATCTTTTGCAAATCTTTCATTGAATATTTGTGCTTTAAATCTTTTCTTTCCTGAAGTGCAAATGATATATTGTCAAAAACATTCAGGGAGTCAAACAAAGCAGAATACTGGAAAACCATTGCAATGTCCCCGTCTGAAGTTAGTATTTCTCCGCTGTCATATGGAATAAGACCTGATATGATTTTTAAAACAGTACTCTTGCCGGAACCGGAAAAACCGACAATAGCCAGAATTTCACCATTGTTAACGTGGAATGAAATATCGTTTATTACTACTTTGTCATCAAATTTTTTTATTAAATTTTTAACCTCAATACTCATAATTTATCCTTTTGTATAATTTATTCTTAAAAGAAAAATAATATTGCAAATACCATATCCCAGATAACTATTGCTATAAACGACCATACAACCGCCTGTGTTGTTGCAATACCTACCCCTTTTGCTCCGCCTTTTGCATTATAACCAAAAGCACAACTTATTAATGCAATCGTACCTCCAAAAGTTGCAGCTTTTAATAAGCTTACCCAAAAATCTTTCATATACAAGCCGAGCCAAACTGATGAAAAATATGCCCTGTATGAAAGTCCTGAAAATAAGTTAGATGTTAAAGCTCCGAGCAAAACTCCTACAAATGATGCTATAAGAACAATAACAGGCATCATCAATATTCCCGACAGTACTCTCGGAATAAACAAATGCCCGACAGAATCAACTCCAAGAACATCAATGGCATCTATTTGTTCTGTAACTTTCATTGTTGCAAGTTCTGAAGCTAAAGAAGAACCTATCATTGACGTTATTGCAAAGCCTGACATTACAGCTCCGACTTCTCTTACAATCAATATAGTCATAAGCATTCCGACAAAATCAGCACCGCCCTGTTTTACCATTTCATTTGCCACTTGAGAAGAAACAATTATTGAAGTCATCCCTACAATAGACAAAGTTATAGGCAATGAACTTATACCGAATCTTTCACATTGTGCGGCCAGTTCTTTGCCGGATATTCCATCTTTGAATATACGAGATATAAAATGAATCCCGAGCTGTATTATTCCGCCTATTGTGTCCAAAAACATCACAACTTCACTAAATAAAGTTGTAAATAACTTATACGTTGCAGATCTTTTTAAATATTGTGCAAGTGTTATCATACAAAAATTATACCAAAAACTTTTGATTTTTAAAATTTATGTTGAATAAGTGCAATAATATCGTTCAAGATTACCAAAAGTCCTAACCCGAGTAAAGTAAAGAAGCAAATATTGCCCATAAGATTTATTGCTTTTTCACTAACCGGTTTACCTCTCAGTTTCTCAATAATTAAAAACATAAAATGTCCGCCATCTAATGCCGGAATCGGTAAAAAGTTCAATATAGCAAGCCAAGCGGAAATTGTAGCTGCAGTTAATAATCCCCATGATATGCCTAAAATTTTAATCGCATCTCCGCCTACTTTCGCAATTGCAACAATACCATGAACATTTTTTAGCGGAATCTTACCGGTAAATATTTGTTTAAATGCATACAATTGCAGTGCCGTATTTTCCCACAAGTAAGATGTTCCCGCTTTTACGATTTGAGCGGGAGTTTTTGTTTTGACAGGTATTGCTTTAGAATCCAGCATAACCCCTATAACACCCTCTTTATTAGGATATATAGACTCTAATTCTACCGTTTTTCCATTTCTGTCAACAGTTATATTTACAGGCTTAACGCCATCTGATATGGCATATGCCATATCTTTCAACGTAAACGTACCATCTGCAGTGATGTTTTTGTTTTGTTTTAATATATCACGTAATTTTATTTGATTTTCTGATAAAGCTAATTCTTCACTTTCATACTCTTTAATCATCATTAGAGAATTTTTATCTATCTCTAACGGTTTTTCTAATTGAATATTATCAGGCAAATTAATTATAATGCCCGCAGGAATTATCTGAGATTCTTCTATATTAGGGTTCAAAGAACGTAGTTTTGACATATTTTCTTCTACAAGGGCTTTATCCGCTTTAGAATCATATGCTGCACTGTTTTGCAAAAATAGAGTAAATATATACGGTGAATTTACATCCACTCCATTTACTTTCAATACTCTATCGCCGTTTTGCATGCCGCTATTCCATACAGATTCTGTTTTTGGGGCAACAATTTTATTTATATAAACTTCCGCATTTTTTGAAGGCAGTTCTCCCCATACACTCGCAACAAAAAATACCAATATAAACGCAGTTATAATATTTGTTATAACACCGGCAGAAATTACTATCATCCTTTGCCATACAGGTCTGTTGGCAAACCTTTCGGGTGAATCTGCCGGCAAGTCTGAATCTTTATCATCATCAGGAAATGCTACATATCCGCCTAAAAGACAAGCGTGTATAAGATATTCAACATCACCAATCTTTTTGCTCCACAATGTAGGCCCTATAGGAAATCCGAGTGCGAACTTTGAAACCTTTATCCCAAGCGCTCTTGCCGATAAAAAATGTCCCAATTCATGCACAAAAATCAGCAGCCCTAAAAGTAAAATCATTATAATAATAGACATATATTATTTCCTTCTTATTTATGCGATATCAAATTTTATTTGAATTGTTGTGAAAATCTTACATCATTATTAAAGAATAAACGGATATCATCTACCGCATATTTCAACATTGCAAGTCTTTCCACACCCATGCCGAAAGCAAATCCAGAGTATACATCAGGGTCAATTCCTACCCCTTTTAATACGTTAGGATCGACCATTCCGGCACCCAAAATTTCCAGCCAGCCTGTTCCTGAACAAGTTCTGCATCCTTTGCCCTGACACATTATACATTGAACATCAATCTCTGCTGATGGCTCTGTGAATGGGAAGAAACTGCTTCTGAATCTTGTCGGACGGCTTTCGCCAAAGTATATTCTGATAACTTCGTTTAAAACACCTTTTATATCCCCGAAAGTGATATTTTTGTCTACATATAAACCTTCTATTTGGTGGAAGAAGTTGTTTTTTCTGGAATTTATATTTTCATTTCTATAAACTCTGCCCGGGGCAACCATGCGAATAGGTGGTTTTTTAGCTTCCATCGCATGAATTTGAGCACCGGAAGTTTGACTTCTTAATACAACATTTGGTGCAATATTTGTGAAGAATGTATCCTGAACATCACGAGCAGGATGATCTTTAGGCACATTCAACATATCAAAGTTGTAATATTCGGTTTCTACTTCCGGAGCAAATTCGTCCGGTACAACTGAAAATCCTAAACTTTGAAATATTGAGCAAATTTCTTCTGTTGTGGAAGTCAAAAGATGTGTGTGCCCTTTCGGAATAAATTGTCCCGGTAAAGTGACATCAATTCTGTCTTTTTGAAGTTTCTCATTTAATTCTTTTTCATAAAATAATTTAAATTTATCCGCTATGGCTTTTTCAAGTTTTTGAGTAATTTCATTTGCCAAAGAGCCGATAACCTTTTTATCTTCAACAGATAAATCTTTTAAGCCTTTTTTTATTTCGTTAAATTCTCCTTTTCGGCTAAGGTATGTGTTTTTTATTTCTTCCAAATCTTTAACGCTTGTTGCACTTTCTATTGCATTAGATGCGTTTGAATAAATTTTTTCTAATTGTTCTTTCATCTTTATTTCCTCTTGTTAATGCAAAAATCTTGCATTCCAAATTATATTTTATTTATTTCATTGAATTGTTTTTCAAATTTTATTGTGGTTTTGTGTCCATGCCCCGGCAAAACTACTGTTTCTTCGGGAAGTTTAAATAATTTTTCCGTAATACTTTTTTTTAATTTATTCAGATTTCCGCCTAAAAAATCAGTTCTGCCAAAACTCCCATGGAACATCGTATCTCCGGAAAACAGCGTACCATCGTTTGATAAAAAACACATTCCGCCATCGGTGTGTCCCGGTGTAGATATTGCTTTGAGTTCAATATCTCCAATTTTAAAAGTATCACCCTCTTTTATGCTGCGATTAACGCTGGTAACTTCAGGAATTCTAATTCCTCCGAGCATCATTGTCATTTCAGGTGCGTATTCTATCTGGGATTTGTCATCTTCGCCAACATAAATATCGATTCCAAATGTTTTAGCAAATTCGTTGCATCCTAAAATATGATCAAAATGCCCGTGAGTCAGCAAAATATATTTAAGATTAGCACCTGTTTCTTTTATTTGGTCAATAAAATATGTATCCGGAGCAGAACAATCTATCAAAACCGCTTCATTTGATTTTTCATCAATCACAAGGTAATTATTTGCATCAATCGGACCTTTGACAAATGTTTTTATCTGCATTTATTCCTGACCTCTTAAAAGTTCATAAATCCCTTTGCAGACTGCAAATAGTTTCTTTGCATCTTTGAGCGCAATCATATTTGCTCCGTCGCAAAGAGCTTTGTCCGGATCAGGATGAATTTCAAAGAACAGAACATTTGCACCGGCAGCCATGGCAGACCTTGCAAGAGTCGGAACAAATCTTCTGTCGCCGCCTGAACTGGTTCCGTTTGCTCCGGGGAGCTGAACGCTGTGTGTTGCATCAAATACGACCGGATATCCGTATTGCTGCATTATAGGAATACCTCGCATATCTACAACTAAATTGTTATACCCGAATGATGTTCCTCTTTCGGTAATCAGAATGTTGTGGTTGCCGGATTCTTCAACTTTGTTTATCAAACTTTTCATTTGTTCAGGTGCAAGGAATTGACCTTTTTTGATATTGATAATTTTGTTGGTATGCCCTGCTGCGACAAGCAGATCCGTCTGTCTGCATAGAAAAGCAGGAATCTGTACGATATCAGCTACTTGAGCAACTTTTGACGCTTGCTCCGGCATGTGAATATCTGTAACAATCGGAACGTCATATTTGTCCTTGACTTCTTTAAGCATGACAAGACCTTTTTCCATTCCCGGTCCTCTAAAAGAGTTTAGAGAAGAACGGTTTGCCTTATCAAAAGAAGATTTAAAGACAAAATTTATTCCGAGTTCATCTGTTATTTCTTTTAAGCCTGCAGCAGTTTCATCAAGTACTGATCTGCTCTCGATTGCGCACGGCCCGGCAAGTATAGTCAACCTATCCCCGCCAATTTCAAAATCCCTTAATTTAATTTTTTTAACTTCATTCATACAAAAATTATATTAAAAATATATCGAAATTACAAGCAGGATTTGAGCGGATTAAAAACTTTGGAAACGATAGTAAATATTTTTATTATTGTTATTTATAATTTATATTTGCTAAAAAGTGACATAATCGTGTATAATGCATAATAGTAAAGGTTGGTATAAAAAATAAGGAGTATGTTATGTCAAAAAAATTAGTTGCATATTTTTCTGCAAGCGGAGTAACAAGACATGTTGCAATGGATTTGGCGGGTGTTGCCGGAGCTGATTTGTATGAGATAAAGCCGGCAGTTCCGTATACAGGTGCGGATTTGAACTGGATGGATAAAAAATCAAGAAGTACTCTTGAAATGGAAGATAAATCTTCCCGTCCTGAGATTGTAGATGATAATTTTTCAATTGAGGAATACGATACGGTATTTATTGGTTTTCCTATCTGGTGGTATATTGCTCCTACTATTGTCAATACATTTTTGGAAAAGCATGATTTTTCCAATAAGAAAATTATTTTGTTTGCTACTTCAGGCGGAAGCGGTTTTGGCGGAACGGTAGAGAATTTAAAAGGAAGTGTGGCTTCTTCTGCTGAGATTATTGAGGGCAGAATTCTTAACCACAGTCCGTCAAGTGAAGTGTTAAAAGAGTGGGTTGAAAGCGTTTTATAAGATTTTCTTAAGAAGTAAAGAACTGTTTCTGTTTTCAGAAACAGTTCTTTTTATTAAATATTGTAAAAAACTTAAATTTATCTGTTAAAACATTATTTTGATTGTTTTATATTATGTTTGGGGAAATGAAATGAATTGTAATAATGTTTCAAAAGTGCCTTTTGAAGCGCGATTGGTTTCAAGGGCGAATATAAAATTACCCTCGAATGTGACTCATTATGATATTTATGAGCTTGGTGAGGAAGATGCATCCTTTTTAATAAAAATGCAAAATGCAGTAGATTTAAAAAGGCTCTACAAAGTCCCTCTTGATAAACTCAGAAATTGGAATGCACTTTTTGAATGTGCAACAACGATGGGAAGCTCATTTGGGCTTAAAAATTTTCTTATTGCAAATGAGATGGGACGTCCTTGCGGCGCATTAGTTACAAAAAAATATAATCCTAACCAATATAAAGTATGGTGTTTATGCACTTGGCCTGCAGAAGTCGGGAAAAGGGCAGTTTTAGCAGGCAAATCATTAATGCTTGGGGTATATAAAAAAATACTAAATGAAGACGGTTCATTTTCCGGTATGAGCATAGAAGCGGTGCGCGATGGTCTTTTTAATCCTGTTAAACGTTATCTGGATCTTGGTTTTTCGCATATAGGCGGGGACGAATATAATGCGAATATGAGTATTAGCAGGGATAAAATGGCGAAAATATTAGATAAATATGATGATATTGTGCATATAGAGGAGATTAATTCTGTAAGAAGAGTAAATTTAGACAGTGTGTTGGATATTTCATATTAAGAGTTTGATTTTAGGGATTTAGGGAATAGAATTAAAATATGCCTTGAGGAGAGATGTCCGAGTGGTTTAAGGTGACGACCTCGAAAGTCGTTGTAGGGGTAACTCTACCATGGGTTCGAATCCCATTCTCTCCGATTTTAAAATCCGCTAGTAAAATAGTGGATTTTATTTGTAATAGAGAATGAGGATGAGAACCCAACATTTATATGGGTTGCGCGAGCGAAGCAAGAAGAATCCCATTCTCTCCGATTTAAAATCTGCTGGTAAAATAGCAGATTTTATTTGATTTATTAGAAATTTTATTTAAATAATATCCGGCAACTGAACCGATTGCAGCTCCTATTACGATACCTGCGGCAACTCTTTTACTTGTTTCTTTGAATATTAATTTTAATTTTTTGCCTGCGTCATTAAGAGTTTGAGCGAATTTTTCATTATCAAATATGCCCATTTCGGCATATTTGTCTTGCTTATATTTATTGAATTTTATCATCTGTTTCCATAATCTCGGACGAGAGGCATTTGCTTTTTTTACTGCGGATTTATATGATTCTGTTCTTTGATTATATGGAGTATTTACGATATCTTCAACTTTTTTCTCTTTTTGATATGTAGAGCAGATTGCATTATACAACTGTGTTAAATCAGTATATTCTTCTTTTGTAATTTTCTGTTCATTGAATGCAGTCAAGGCGTTGACCATATTAAAGCTGTCTTTATAATTCCCCATAGTTTGTACAAATGATGGACCTGTTTGAGAAATTTTCATACAAGCTTTTTTGCTTGGGTGTCTATAGGCATATACAGCACCGGCACCGGCACCAATTACACCGCACGCAGGGATATAATTTTTATCCATGGCAACTCCTTAAATTGTTAACTTAATCATTATAATATACGTGA
>JAFUUT010000005.1 GCA_017477685.1 bacterium
ATTTTTTTTCAATATATTTAAATATTGTTACATAATTTTACAGTTTAGTAGTAGTCTCTGATAACTTCAGGCGTGAGTAATTTTGCATCAAAAACTTCTTTAATACAATTTTCTTTTATATATTTATTTGGAGGCATTTTATAATCTCCGGAAAGCATATCTACGAGCTTACCTGTGATTTCGTCAGGGAGTCTGATTTCTTTGTATATTGTAGAGGGTGATCCTCCAATAATTTTTACTTCACTTGTCCATGCGCCAGCAAAATTATCTTCAACTTTACCTAAATTGTGATATACCAATTTTTCAAACATTGGTGGCTCTACGTTCTCCCTTGCATTTTTATCATAACCGTTAGGGATAAAGTATACTATGTCTATTTCCTTACCCCCGGAATTAGATGTCATATATTGCATTGAATATTTTTTGCCATCAGACACAAAAGGAAAACTTTCAACTACTCTATGCGTATTATACCATGCATTTGGGGCATTTACTCCGGTCGTTTGAGATGCGGATTCTGGTGTTGAAAGAGCCTCTGCTTCTGATGCAAAGTCATACATCGGTTCGGCTTCGGTTTCGGTTGGTGCATACGGCATTTCCATTGTTATTTGTTTCGGATCTTGAGAGGAGAGCTCTGCAGCTTTAGTTGATAGTGCAGGGTTCAATGTCATCATTACAATTACCGGAACAGATGCATATTTAGCACCTCTGGACATTCCGCTATGACGCGGTGAAACTTCCTTGTCACCATCTGAGCGAGTATATTGCTCTCTGGGAGAAACTTCCATGTCTCCTTTAAAATTAATCTTTTTACTTGTACCTAAATTTACACTACTAACAGGTAATATAGCCATTTTACACCTCTTTAAGTATTTTTAATTTACGCAAATTTTTCTTTGCACATTATCATTTTTCATTAACCTTGCCCATTATTATATCAGTCGTTTGCCCTTTTGTAAATACTTTTTTTAACGTATAGGATATATTTTAGGATATAGTCTCTGAATAGAGGTTTTCAATGTGAAGATTTGTAACAATTCCTAAAGTCAGAGCATAAAATTGTCGTAAATCATGTGGTGCTAAGTTCATGAGTATAAAAAATGTCCCGAAATTCTATAAATAAAAAGCCGATTGTTTCTGCTCAAATGGCGGCAAACAATAATAATAAAGTTCAACAACAGAAGCCTCAAGCAAAGACTTCTCAAAATACGTCTATATTTAAATCTGAACAAAACGTAGGTAATAAATCGAATTCAAAGTCTAAAACTATCGCTTTGCAATCGGGCAGGAAAGTTGTTATTAAAGACGGTAAAGCTCGATATTACGCCGCAAACGGGACAGAATTAAATCAAAAATATTTTGAAAAAACCGAGGGAAAAGTTCAGATTATGGCATCCGGCAGATACACCGTTACAAAAAACGGTCAGACAAAATATTATGCTGCCAATGGTACTGAGTTAAAAGCCGAATATTTTAAAAAGGCTGAAAGCGGCCAGATTATTAATGTAAAAACCTCAAAACAAAAGACACAAACTCTAAACACGCTTATAAGAGCAGGAAATGAAGCAAATAAGGAGTTTAAAAAGCAATTGGCAGATGACGGTTGGGCCGGTGATGTAGCAGACGGAATAAGTGTGTTATGGGGGTCTGATAACAGGGCTTCAAAGGTACGTGTTGACATTGATACTCATAACAAAAATATGCAAGCGCTTAAAAAAGCCGCATCGCAAGGAGATGAAGCTTTCGAGAAAAAATTTAAAGAGATTTTTGGTGTTAATTACAATCAAAAAGCAATTGACGAGTACAACAGAAAACCGTCAGATGCAAATTACCAAAAGGCTTTTGGTACAAAGCAAGTAAATTTGAAAAAACGTGTTCGTGAATATAATCAGTCTCAACAGACAGGCGCGGAAGTTGTTAAAACAACAGGCAAGGTTGCCGCAGGTATTGCAGTCGGTGTCGCAACCGGCGGTACCGGGTTTGTAGCTCTGGGGGCTGCCGCTATAGGAACAGGTCTTGCGTCTGTTACTATTGACGAAACCGACAGAATGAAAGTTAAAGATTTAGTACAAAAGGGTGAAGTAAATTTCCGAGAAGGAACAAACCATAAACAAATATTGAAAGATGCGGCTTTTGATGCAGGCGCCGTTTTTATCGGCGGTGCGGCTGCAAAAGCGGCAAAAGTGGTTGTAAAAGGGACACAGGCTGCTAATGCTGCAGGACAGGTTACTGAAGTGTTGACCAAAGGTCAAAAAGCTGCACGTGCAGGTATAACGATTGGTGCGGATGTTGCTGTTGGTGCCGGACAAGAATATGCTACGACAGGTGATGTTACTCTCGGAGGAACATTGATGAATGCAGCAATGAGCGGAGTGGGTTCTGCTGTCGAATTTGGAGCCCCGCAAAAAGCGTGGAAAGGTATTAAACGTGCATTTGGTAATTCTTCTGAGGGCGTTTCAAAGCGGTTCACTATCAAGAAAAGCCAAACTAATAAATCAAGTGCGCTTAATCAAGATCCGGATGCTGATTTAGACAGATTTTTGCATATGGGGCCGCTTATTGCGAGGGGCACTAATGATGTACCTAAACAAGGTTTAAGGTCGAAATTGCATAGAAATAATGGAACTGTTGAACCTGCTTCTTCTCAAGCAAATACAGTAACTTATGGAGGTAGAACGTTCAAAAAAGCAGTTGCTAAAAAAAGACCAAATAATGATTCCGATATAGTTATTGTTAAAAAAGAAACGGGCTCACAACAAAATAGAGCTGGTGCAGTTTCACAGTCTCAATCAAATAGCGGCACAGTGACCTATGGCGGAAGAACGTTCAAAAAAGCGATTCCGCGATCTCAAGCGGGTACATCGGGTATTGAACGTCCTAAATCTAAACCAAAAGTAGAAGCACAAAATTCAACTGTTGGAACTTCTAAACCGCAAACTGAAAGACAAAGATTGAGAACGGATACTCCAAAAACGCAATCAAGTACCGTACAACCGCAAGAAATAAAATATAATTATCGGCTATCTGATGGTAGAATTGTTTCCACCTCTCTAAAAATAGAAACAAGATCTGACGGACTTATTTTCTTGAGGAATAATGAAGGATATATACAACACAGACTTGCAAACAGAGAATATACAATAATAGAAAATTCAGGGCAAGCTGATAGAAGGTTCCAAAAATTAGAAAATGTTGACGGCAAAATAGTAATTACTGACGTATCAGAAAGAGATTACAGGCAATATCTTTCTAATAAACGGGGTATTCAAGCAGGTGCTGCACCTGTTCAAAATGCTTTTACAGAACGGAATGTTCGGTTTATCTTCAGTGATAATCTTGGAACTAAAGGATCGTCAGGACATATAAGCCATGATCATACTCACTTTGTGGAAACCGGCAAAAGTATTGATTTATCATATGGGCAGCTCGAGTTTGATTATGAAGTATACACTGCTTCCGGGAATACAAAGAGAACAATGGTATTAAATAGATCCGGAATAATAGAAATGCCAAATGGTGCAACACATAATTTAATTAAAGACGGTCCGTATTATTATGGCGAAGATGTAGCCGGTAAGTCTTTCAAAAAAATAGAATATGTGAATGGCAAGGCTAAAATATCAAATGTAACAAAAGAGGAGTATCAGGAAAGTATAAATAAAAAATTATCTAAAGCACCTGTAAGAAAATCTGTTTCTTTAGAAAGTCTTGGTAATAGAACTATGGAAATACAGGGTACTTATTACAGTATTACAGGCAGGCCTTCTTCTCCTGGATTTATAGTTAAGAATAAACATACAGGAGAATATACCCTTATCGAACGGGGCGAAAGTTTTGAGTTTAAAGACGGTACAACCATATCTTGTTCCGGAGGAGTCAGTGATAATTTTGATATCAGAATAGAAGCAAAAAGAATTGAATCCTGATTATCAAGAAATTATAAATCTGTTTTTAAACAAACGATAAATTTGAATGCAAAATTGTGTGATAAGGGCAAAAATTGATGTAAAAAGGCCTAATATTACAAAATAATAAAATTGACAAAAACGGCTTTGCATTGTAATATCCTTTTGGACAGTGCTTTTTAATTAGTGAACGGAACAGAATTTTCAATGAATTTTTTTGGTTTAAAATTTGGTAAAAATGAGGAACAAAATTTTGTTACCATTTCGGAGTGGACGGATTTTATCGACAAAATTAATGGCGCTAAAAACTTTCATCATGGCGATCCTTTGTATTATTTAAAGGATAAGACGGTTTTGTTAAAAAGGTTTGGGCAAAATTTAAAAAGAGATTTTCTTGATTTGGAAGAAAGTTCTTTGAATGATTTTGTCAAGTTTACAAATAAACACAAGAAAATCATTGTAAAACCAAAAGACTGGAGTTGTGGTCAGGGTATCGAAATCATAGATATCACAGATGACATAAAAATAAACAAATTGTATTCAAGTTTGATAGAGCGGAAACGGTGTCTTATAGAAGAATATATTGTTCAACACCGTTCATTAAGTGAAATATATCCTGATGTTGTATCGACTGTCAGAATTTATACATTAAATGTAAATGAGTCTGTTGAGATAGTCTCATACCCGCTGTTGAGAATTCCTACTTCTTTAGAGGGTATAAAAAATACGGATGTTATTACTCTCAAAGCAGATTTAAAAACAGGCAGATGCGCTGATTACGGAATTATAACAAAAGAGGGGCAGCGCAGTATTCAAGATAACCCTGTTCACCCGTCGAGCGGTGTTTTGTTGAGTAATTTCAAGATTCCGTTTTTTGACAATGTAAAGGAGCTTGCCATATATGCGGCAAGGCTTGTTCCCGAAATAACTTTTGCTGGTTGGGATATTGCGATTACGGAGGACGGTGCGGTTATGATTGAGGGTAACGGTGAACCGTACAATTTCCTTGATGAAAATTATATTTCAAAACGTGAAAAAGATTATAACAGGATGGATTATTACAATAAAATGCTTGAGTATGTCAAGTTTAGGAAGAACACATACCATGAAGTTATTGAAAAAATGACGAATAAAGTATTTTTGGAAGAAAATAGTGAAGATTTGGCGCCGGATGCAGTTATGATTTTTGGGGATAGAGATTGCGATTTAGATGTGAGGGAGATTATTTCAAGGTATAAAAACAACCCGCTTTATAGTTGCTCGGATACCTGCTGGAATACACAGCCTGAGGAGTTTGATTATTTGGTTGAATGC
>JAFUUT010000006.1 GCA_017477685.1 bacterium
AACTCCCGATAATAAAAAAATCGTATTTCTGAAAGATTCTAAAATAGATGGTCCTATAGGTATTGCCATTGACCCGCAGAGAAATATTTATATTGCAAACTATAATAAGGACAATGTGTTAAAGGTCAGCAGTTCGGGTGAAGTTTCCGAATTCATTACAAATGTCAGCAACCCGTATTGTATGTTTATTTCTGACGGTTTGTTGTTTGTATCTTCTCAAGGAGATAATATGGTTATAAGACGTAAGTTACGTTAATTTTATTATCTTAATAAATATAAAATTGTCATTCTTCCTTATATATTCTGCTAATATTTTAATTTAGATAATCTCTTAACATATGGTTAAGGAGATTTGTTATGGCTAACAATAGGTTACTCTATAAAAAAATGTCCGTAGAGGAACTTGTAGTTTTGTCTCAAAAAGACGATTTCAAGGCTTTAGAAGAGCTTATTAGAAAAGTTCAAAAAGATGTTTTTGCAACATTGTCATATATGTTAAAGAGTAACGAAAATCTTTCAGATTTAACTCAAGAAGTTCTTTATAAACTGGCAAAAAATATTCAAAATTTGCAAAACCCCGGTTGTTTCAACGGTTGGTTAAATCATATTGTAACCAATACTTATTATGATTATATAAGGAAGAAAAAACGGGCTCCGGAAATCATATCGCTTGAATATTCCTGTCCTGCACTGGGAGTGGAATTGAACATTGATATTCCTGATAAAAGAAGTAAACCTATGGAAAAATGTATAACTTCCGAATGTGAACAGAATATTAAAAAAGCCATAAGGTCTTTACCTGAAAGCTTTCGTATGGCTATTGTACTCAGAGAATTTCAAGGCCTTAGTTATGAAGAAATAGCAAATACGACTAATTCAAGTATTGGTACCGTAAAATCTCGTATTTCGCGCGCACGTGTCAAATTGCATGAAGTTCTAAAAAATTATACATAAAAGGTGGTATATATGAATAAAAATTTAACTTGTAATCAGGTAATGTCCTTATTAAATTTTTTTATCTCCGGTGAGATAAATAACAAGTTAAAAGAGTATGTCGAAGCACATATTTCAAAATGTCCAAAATGCAGGAAAAAATTCGAAGATTTGAAGTTTGTACTATCAAAGTATCAAAATATTAAAAATGATATTATAAAAGAACATAATGACAGTTTATCTGGTGCATTTATAGACAATTTGTCTGCATATATTGACAGAGAACTTGCTCAGGATGAAAACATAAGGATTAAAAAACTGACTATTTCTAACCCTGATGCTCGCAAGTGTTTAGAACAACTCTATAAATCTCAAAAAATAATGCAGTTATCTTATGAAAAAACAAAATCAAATTCCAAATTTGATTATTCAAAAAATATAATGGCACAAATTGTCGAGGGTAAGGATTACACAACGGTATATTTTAAAAGGCTGATTTTATTGTTTTGTATTCTTATAGCTGCCATAATATCAGGTTTTATTTATTTATATTTTTAGAGAGCCGCTATATGGAACAGGTTGTTTTACAACATTGTTCCTTTTTGCAAGGCAGCATTCTTTGCTGTCATAAAGCGGGTTGCATTTTGCTTCCGGTGAATTCATTTTAGCGATATTGTCTTTTTGACGCCATGAAGCATAGATGTTTCTTGCAATAGGTGTAATAACGTTGCAAGAAAGGATTGCGCCGAGTGTGGTGCCTGCTACTTCCAACCCTTGTGAAAACCAGTTGTATGTATTTTTAACATCTTTCGGAAGTTTTAATTTTCCTATGTCAAACCCTTTTGTACCGATTTTA